>NZ_JBHXRU010000008.1:43935-112114 GCF_042716255.1 Streptomyces sp. NPDC058662
TGTTCCCCGGCGTCCCGCCTGGGGTGGCGCGGCGCCCCCGCCGCGGGTGCGCCGCGCCCCCCGACCCCGTCCAACACCCGCCCCGCTGTGGGCGTACCCACCCGTGTGCGGGTGGCCACGGCCGCCAGTACCCGCACCGCTCCGGAAGACCGAGGACCCCGTATGACCGTCACCGAAGAACGCGCCCCCGCCCCCGCCCCCGTCCCCGGCGCCCGGCAGGCGATGCCTGCCGAGGAGCGGCACGCCGGCGAACTCGCCTTCCTCGCCGCCCAGGACACCGGCCCCCGCCCGCCCGGCTGGGCCCTGACCCCGCGCGCCGTCGTCACGTTCATCTGCGGCAGCGACGGCGCCGAGCTCGCCCTCCCCGGCCGCCGCCGGCCCGGACTGCCCGCCAAGCTGGCGATCGCCCCGAAGTTCGTCGGCGAACGCGCCCTGGTCGAGCGCTGCGTCGTCACCCTCGCGGGGGAGCGCGGCCTGCTGCTCACCGGCGAGCCCGGCACCGCCAAGTCCCTGCTGTCCGAACTCCTCGCCGCCGCCGTCTGCGGTACCAGCGCCCTCACCGTGCAGGGCACGGCGGGCACCACGGAGGACGCCTTCCGCTACGGCTGGAACTACGCCCTGCTGCTGGCCCAGGGGCCCACCCCGCAGGCGCTCGTCGACTCCCCGGTCCTGTCCGCGATGCGCACCGGCCGGGTGGCCCGCGTCGAGGAGATCACCCGCTGCCTGCCCGAGGTCCAGGACGCGCTGGTGTCGATCCTGTCCGACCGGCGGGTCTCCGTACCCGAACTGACGTCCACCGAGGACGCGGTGGTCTCCGCCGCCCCCGGGTTCACGGTCATCGCCACCGCCAACCTGCGCGACCGCGGCGTCTCCGAGATGTCCGCCGCCCTGAAGCGCCGCTTCAACTTCGAGACGGTCGCCCCGATCGCGGACGCGGACGCCGAGGCCGAACTGGTCCGCCGCCAGGCGGTGGCCGCCGTCCAGCGGGCCGGCGCCGCCTTCGGCGTCGACGACGCCGTGCTCGACGCACTGGTGACCGTCTTCCGCGACCTGCGCTCCGGACGCTCCGCCGAGGGGTGGGACGTGGAACGCCCCGGCACCGTCATGTCCACCGCCGAGGCCGTGCAGGTGGCGGTGTCGCTGGGGGTGGCGACCGCGTATCTGCCCGGCGCAGACGTGCTGGACCTGCTCCCGGGACACCTGCTCGGGGTCGTCCGCAAGGACGATCCGGCCGACCACAGCCGCCTCCTCGGCTACTGGGACGGCCCGGTCCGCCGCCGTGCCGAGGACGGCTCGGCGATGTGGCGCCGCCTCTGGGACCTGCGCGGGAGTCTGCGGTGACCCACCCCGCCCCGCACCTGGCCGGTGCCGCCCCGTACCCGGGCGCAGAGCTGCCGGCGGGCGATGTCCTGGCTCCGCCGGCGGGCGCCGCCCCGTGCGCGGACACCGGCCCCCAGGCCGATCCGCCGCGTGCGGTCGAGGCCTTGGCCGCCTCGCGCCGGCCGTACCTGCTCGGCGTGCGCCACCACAGCCCCGCACT
Source organism: Streptomyces sp. NPDC058662 (assembly GCF_042716255.1). Lineage (NCBI taxonomy): Bacteria > Bacillati > Actinomycetota > Actinomycetes > Kitasatosporales > Streptomycetaceae > Streptomyces > Streptomyces sp. NPDC058662. The sequence goes on from NZ_JBHXRU010000008.1 coordinate 45,476, forward strand.
GGCCGCCGTGGTCCCCGCCCTGCTCGACGCCTCGGCGGCGGACGTCGTGTGCGTGGAGCTGCCGGTGGACTTCCAGCCCTGGCTGGAACACCTGGCCGACCCCGAGACGCTGGCGCCGGTCGCTCTCGCGGGGTCGGGGCAGGACGGCCGGCTGGCGTTCTACCCCTTCGCGGACTTCTCACCGGAACTCGCCGCGATCCGCTGGGCCCACGAGCGGGGCGCGACCGTACTCTGCTGCGACCTGCCGCTGTCCGACGGGGGCTGGACCCTGCGGGACCCGTCCCAGGAACCCCGCCCGACCGGGGCAAAGGCCCCGCGCCGGTCCTTCGCGGACGCCCTGTCCGCCGCCGGATCGGGCCGGGCCGGCGACGACATGTGGGACCGCGTGGTGGAGGTGCTGGCCCCGGGCTGCGCCCCGGAGGCAGTCCGGCGCGCGGCACTCGGCGTCGGCTGGGCGCTGCGCGCCGACGCCCCCGTCCCGGCGACGGACCTGGCGCGCGAGGCCCACATGCGGGCCGTGATCGCCTCGGCCGCCGCCGGGGGCCGCCGGGTGGCCGCCGTCATCGGCGCGTTCCACGCCCCGGCCCTCGCCGCCTCACCCCCGCCGCCCGATCCCGCCCTACCCGCGACCACGCCGGCCGGCCCCGCCTCAGGCGAACTCCCCGGGGCCGCGACTCCTCCGGTTCCCACTACGGCACGGAGCACGGCTCCCGCTGCGGGTGCGGCTTCCGCTACGGCCGCGGGTCCCGCCGCAAGCGCGGCTCCCGCCGCAAGCGTGGTGCCCGTCGCCGGCGGGGCGCCGGGAACCGCCCCGTGGTCCGGCAGCCGGACCGGAGGCGCCGTCACTTCCTTCGTGCCCTACTCCTTCGACCTCCTCGACTCCCGTTCCGGCTACCCCGCCGGTATCCGCGACCCCCTCTGGCAGCAGGCGGTCCTGCACGCCGGCGGGGACCCCGGCCTGCTCCGGGAGGCCGCCTCCGCCGCCGTCACCGGGATCTGCCGCGAGCTGCGCCGCGCCGGGCACACCGCCGGTACCGGGGAGGCCGCCGAGACCCTGCGCCTCGCCTGCGACCTGGCCGTCCTGCGCGGACTCCCCGCGCCCGGCCGCGGCGAGCTCCTGGAGGCCGTCACCACCGTCCTCGGCCAGGGCGAACCGCTGGGCCGGGGCCGGGCCCTCGCCCGCGCCCTGGAGGCCGTACTCGTCGGCACCGCCCGCGGCCGGATCACCCCCCACGCCCCCCGCTCCGGACTCGGCCCCTCCGTCGAGGCCGAGCTGGCCGCGCTCCGGCTGCCGTCCCCCGACGACCCGGCGCCCCGGGAACTCCGCCTCGACCCGCTGCGCTCCGCACTCGACGCCCGGCGCGAGGTCCTGCTGCAACGCCTCCTCGTCTGCGGAGCCTCGTACGGGGAGCCCCTCACCGTGGCCTCCACCGGTGACGGCACCGCCCTCGGCACCAAGTGGCGGCTGTCGTGGACGCCCTCCGTCCCGGCCCGCCTCGACCTCGCCGGAGTCCGCGGCGTCACCGCCGCCCAGGCGGCCGCCGGCACCCTCGGCGACACCGCGCGCCGGGCCGCGGCCGACGGCGGACCCACCCCCGCGCAGATCCTCGCCGGGCTGGCCGCCGCCGCCCGGTGCGATCTGCCCGAGCTGGTCGACGTACGCCTCCAGGAGGCGGCCGCCGTCCTGACGGCGACCGCGACCCTGCCCGAACTCCTCGACGCCCTCGACCTCCTGGAGGCCCTCCGGCGGGGCCACCTGCCCGGCACCTCCGCCGGATCCCGGACCGCCGCCGCCGCGCTCACCGGCGAGCTCCTGGAGGCGGCCGTACGCTCCCTGCCCGGCCTGTCCGGCAGCGCGGACCCCGCCGACGCGGCCGCCCTCGTCGCCCTCGCCGACCGGGCCGCCGCCCGGCACCTGGGGCTGCGCACCGACGACGCCCTGGCCGCCCTGGCGGACTCCGGGTCCCCACTCATGCAGGGCGCCGCCCTGGCCGTACGGGTGCTCCTCGACCTCGCACCGGCCGACGAGCTCGGCCGCCGCGCCGCCGGCTGGATCGACGGCGCGAGCACCCCCGACGGCCGCCGGGCCCTGACCCGCCGGATCGGCGGCCTGCTCACCGCCGCGGGACCCCTCCTCCAGTCGTCCCCCGCCGCCCTCACCCCCCTCCTGGACCGGGTGGAACACCTCGCCGACCAGGACTTCCTGGACCGGCTCCCCGCCCTGCGCGGGGGCTTCGACGCCCTGTCCCCGAGCGCCCGCGACCAGTTGCTGGAGACCGTCACCGAGCGGCTCGGCGACCGCCTCGACCTCGCGCTCGACGCGTCGCCCGAGCTGCTGGCCCTGTGGGCCGCCGCCGACGCCGCCGGACTCGCCGCGCTCAAGGACCTGCCCCTGCCGCCGACCGCGGCACACCCCGGCGGGACGGTTCCGACCCGGCCCGACCCCACGCCCGCCCCCGACCCCGACCCCGCGCGGGCCGCCGGCGACGACCGGCGGCTCGCGCCCGCCGACCGCTGGCGGCTGCTCCTCGGCCGCGAGCGCGACCGCCTCCCCGACGGCGCCCGCCGCTACGCGCACGCCCTCGACGAGCTCTACGGCGCCGGGCGCGGCGAAGGCACCCTCGACATCGGCGGAGGCCGGGGCGCGGGCGGCGGCCAGGAGGCCTCCTTCCCCACCGCCCGGGAGTGGTCCGAGGAACTGGAGGCGCTGTTCGGGACCGACGTACGGGAGGAAGTGCTCGCCGGAGCGGCCGAAGCGGGCCGCACCGACGTACTGGCCCAGCTCGACCCCGCGTCCGTACGCCCCTCCGTGGAGCTCCTGACCTCCGTACTGTCCCTCGCCGGCGGTCTGCCCGAGGCCCGGCTCGCCCAGTTGCGCCCGCTGGTCGGGCGCCTGGTCGACGAACTGGCGAAGGAGCTGGCCACCCGGCTGCGCCCGGCCCTCTCCGGCCTCACCACCCCGCGCCCGACCCGCCGCCCCGGCGGCCGCCTCGACCTCGCCCGCACCCTGCGCGCCAACCTCGCCCACAGCCGGCGCCGAGCCGACGGCAGCGTGGTCGTGGTCCCCGAACGCCCCGTCTTCTCCACCCGGTCGAGCCGCGAGGCCGACTGGCGGCTCATCCTCGTCGTCGACGTCTCCGGCTCGATGGAGGCATCGGTCATCTGGTCGGCGCTGACGGCGGCCGTGCTGGGCGGCGTACCCACCCTGTCCACCCACTTCCTCGCCTTCTCCACCCAGGTCGCGGACCTGACCGACCGGGTCGATGACCCTCTCTCGCTGCTGCTGGAGGTGAGGGTCGGCGGCGGTACGCACATCGCCGCCGGGCTCGCGCACGCCCGCTCCCTCATCACCGTCCCGAGCCGGACCCTGGTCGTCGTGGTCAGTGACTTCGAGGAGGGCGCCCCGATCGGCGGACTCCTCGGCGAGGTCCGCGCATTGGCGGCCTCCGGCGCCCAGCTGCTCGGCTGCGCCGCGCTCGACGACGCGGGCGCACCCCGCTACTCGATTCCCGTCGCCCGCCAACTCGTCGCGGCCGGCATGCCGGTGGCCGCCCTCAGCCCCCTCGCCCTCGCCCGCTGGGTGGGCGAACGCCTCCGTGGAGAGCCCCGTTGAGCCCTGACAACCCGGCCGTCCCCGGCACCGTACTGCCGCCCGTCGCACCCGAGGTCCTCGCCGAGGCGGTCGAGAACCTCACCGCCCGGCTGCGCAAGAAGCTCGACGCCGCCATCGCGGCCTGCGGTGCGGACGCCGTCCGCGGGGCGGACGGGAGTACGTGCGTCCGCTTCGGCGAGGACGCCCTCGTCACGCTGCGCCCCGGCCCGGACGGCACGGTCTCCGAAGCCGGACAGGCCGTCTGCGGATGCCTGTTGGCCCCCCGCTGCCTGCACCGGGCCGCCGTCCTCGGCGCCGCCCCCCTGGCGGATCCGGCGCCGCCGCCGACGAGCGGGGAAGCGGGCGGGGAACCGGACCGGACGCCGGGGCTGGAGCACGAGCCGGACCCCGACGCCGACGCGCTTCCGGAGTCGGACCCGGCGGACCCGGCGCGTCCGGCGGACCCGGCCCGCCAGGCCGAAGCGGCCGAAGCCGCCGACGCGGACGCCGGCGCACAGGGCCCGCCCGCCCTCACCGACGACCAGACGCGCGCGGCCGCCGCGCTCTGGCGCGCGGCGGCCGAGGCCCTCGCCGCCGGGGTCACGGCCGCGGGCGCCGTGGCCCAGGCCGAGCTCCTGCGCGCGGCGCACACCGCCCGCGTCGCCGGCATCCCGCGCGGCGAGGCCGCCGCCCTGCGGGTCGTACGCGGCCTGCGCGCCGCGCGGGACCGCCAGGCCGCCCAGAAGCTCGGCGACCTGACCGAGGGGTTCCGCGAACTCCTGCGGACGGCCGCCCTGCTGGCCGCCGGAACAGCCGACCCCGCACTGACCGGAACCGCCCGCCGGGCCTACACGCCCGGCGGCAGCCTCCAGGTGTACGGCCTGTGCCGGGAGCCCGTGCTCACCGCCACCGGATACGCGGGCGTGGTCACCCACCTGCTCGCCGGGGACGGCAGCCCCTACTCGGTCTCCGACGTGCGGCCCGGAGGCCTCGCCCGGGCCCGGGGCGCCGGCGCCGCCTCCGTGGCACTGGGCGGAGCCGTCCTCGACCACGCCGGGCTGGCGCGCGGCGGCCTGCGCGTGGCCGGCGCCACGGTCTCCGCCGACGGGCGCCTCGGTTCCGGACGCGGGGTCAGGGCGACCCCCGTGCGCGGCACCCCTTGGAGCGAGCAGCCCGCCGCGGCGCTGTTCGGGCGGCCGGCGGCCGAGGCCGTGGCCGCGCGCCAGGCCGACCCGGACGGGGCCGAGGCCGCGCTGCTCGGCTGCGAGGTCGTGGTCGTCGGCCCGGCGGGGGACCACGTCCTGGTGCGCGAGGCGCGCCCCGGCGGACCGCTGCTGCGGCTGCGGCCCGCCCACCCCCATCCCGAGCTGGCGCACACCGACAATCTGCGCCGCATCGCCGCCCACCCCGGCCTCCTGCTGCGCGTCCTGGGCCGCCCCGACCTCGACCGCGCGGCGAGCCTGCGCCCGCTGGCCGTGGGCCCGGTGCCCGGCGCCGCGTACACCCTGCGGCTGCCCGAGGAGTGGCTGGACCGCGCCGACCTCGGCTACGACCGGCTCCAGGGCAGCCACTTCCCACCGGCCGCCGACGCACCGGCCGCCCAGGCCGCCGACACACCGGCCGCCGACGCACCGGCTCCGGACCTCCCCGCAGCCGTGCGCGACCCGCTGGCGGACTCACCGCTGTGGCGCGTACGCAGGCTGCTGGAGACGGGGGTCGCCGGCGGCCGCAGGGCGGTGGCCGAGACGGCGCGCGGCGATGCCTCCCGTACGGCGCAGGGCCCGTTGCGGCGGGCCGGGCTCGGCGCCGCGGCGGAACTGGCCGCCGCGCTCCGCGCGGAGGCGGACCGCCGTCCCCGCGACGCCTTCGGCCGGCTCACCGACCCCTCGGCCGACGGCTATGCCTGGGCCTGGCTGGCGGCGGCCACCCACCTGGCAGCCGCGGAACGCTCCCTGGTCGCCGCCTCCTGGGAGGGCTCCCGGGACGCGTGAGCCGCCCTGCCCCGCCGCCGCGCGACCCTTACCGCCCTGCGGCGGGCACCGGCGGCTACAGCCACGCCGACAGAGCCGCGAAGTCCGCACCGGTGAGGCCCACACCCGGGTCGACGCGGTGCAACAGGGCCCGACCCCTGTGGTGCGCCGCCGTCCACACCCGGTCGGCGTCGGTGATCTCGTCGTCCAGCCAGACGAAGTCCCGTCCGGCCGCGTGCGCGCAGAGGGCCGGGGTCTTCCAGTGCACCCCGCCCCGCCCGCCCCAGCCGTCCGCCTCCGGCTGCTCCGGCCAGTGCACCAGGGGGAGTTCCGGCAGGCCGAGGCGCGGGGCGATCACCTCGTTCGCGTCCGCCATCCAGGTCGTGGCCCACACGAGGTCGAAACCCGAGTCGGCCAGTAGGGGTCCGAGCGCGGGATCCAGGCGTGCCAGCAGCGGATTCGGGTCCGTACCCCGGGGGTACGGACCGGCCCCGAAGGGGATCAGCGGCCCGTCGACATCGAGGAAGAGCAGCGGGCGGACGTCGTGACCGGTCATACGAGCACACTACGACTCACCGGCGGTTCGGCGGTCCGGTAGCCCCGCGGCCCGGCTCAGGGCCACCGGGTGTCCCACAGGGCGCACTGGTGCGCGGTGCGCGCGTCCACCGCACGGACTCCGGCCGGGCCGGCGGCCAGGGAGAGGACCGTGGTCGGCGCCCCCAGGTACGGCCAGTCCGGAGCACCTGCCGCCCGGGGCGTGCCGGTGCGGGCGAAAGCGGTCCAGTAGCCGGTCATGCGGTCCGAGAGCACCCGCTGCGGTTCGGTCAGCGGCGCCAGCGCGAACAGGAAGGGCAGCTCGAAGCCGTGCGCGGCGCCGTACGGCAGGTCCGGCGGCTGCGGCAGGCCGGTGAAGTTCGGGGCGCCCCGGTCGCTGAACAGGTAGGCGAACGTGGGCACGTGCCGGGACAGCGCAGCGCCGTCCCGCAGCGCGGGGCAGATGAACGACGCGTCGGACAGCACGGCCGCCCACGCGACCGCCGGTGTCGGGTACGCCGCCGCGGGATACCGCTCCTCGACGGCACGGGCGGTCGAGGGCCCGAAGGACCGCTCCAGCCGCGCCCGGTACGCGCTCGCGTCCGGGACGGGGTCCACGGCCAGGGTCTGCCCCAGGAAGAGCCGCATCTCGTCCAGCGTCGCGCCCTGCAGGACCGGAACCCGGTGGAAGCGCCCCGACTCCAACGCGCGCCGGGGCTCCTCGGGCAGCAGGGCGCCCCCGTACGGGATCTGCGAGAACCGCTGCATCAGTTCGGGGGTCGCGAGGGTGCGGGCGTCCAGCCGGCGCAGGCACTCCAGTACCCCGGCGGGCCGGTCGCAGCCGAGGGCGGCCGCCGCCCCGACGCCGTCCGAGACCGCGCGCTGCTCGGGCGCGAAGGGTTCGTACGCGCCGAGGCCGGGCAGCAGGGACCGGGGCGGCATGGTCGTCGAGCACGACCCGCTCTGGACGATCGCCCGGTGGAAGAGGCCGGCGGAGCCGGGGGCGACGAGATGGGCGCAGACGCTGAGGCCGCCCGCCGACACGCCGAACACGGTGACGTTCCCGGGGTCGCCGCCGAAGCGCGCCGCGTTCGCCCGCACCCAGCGCAGCGCCTCCTGCTGGTCGGCGAGGGCGAAACCGGGAGCCCCGCCCAGCTCCGGATGGGCGAAGAGGCCGAAGACACCCAGCCGGTAGTTGACGGTGACGACCACGGCGTCGCCCCGGAGGGCCAGGCGTTCCGCCCGCCCGTAGAGGTCGCCCGCGCCGGTGGTGAAGCCCCCGCCGTGGAACCAGACCATGACCGGCCGCCGCGCCGGGCCCGCGCCGGGCCGCCCCGCCGCCCGGCCCACCGGTCCGCCCGGCACCATGACGTTGAGGTACAGGCAGTCCTCGGAGCCGCCCGGCCCGCCGGGCCCGACGGCGGGCAGTTGGACGCAGGCCGCCCCGGGCGCCCCGGCGTCGCGCACCCCCGCCCACCGGGGCGCGGGCCGGGGGAGCCGCCAGCGCGCCGCACCGGTCGGGGCGGCCGCGTACGGAATGCCCTCGAAGGTGCTGTAGCCGTCGTGCGCCCGGCCGCGCACCACGCCCCGGTCGGTCTCCACGACCGGTTGCCCCGGCCCGCCCGCCGCTGCCACCAGCAGCAGCACGAGGGGCAGCAGCACGGCTCCCCGCAGGCGCCGTAGGACTCGAACGTAGGGCACGGCGGACGCCCCTTCCCCTGGACAGCGCACGGATGCACCCCGTTTGCCCGCCCCGAATGGCGCAGCGGACAGAAGTGGCAGTCAATGTAACAAAGCGTGCGCTTCCCATGACGCACGATGACCGGCGCGCGATGTGTAGACCCGCGCGTCGGCGAACGGAGCTTTCCATGAATGACCCCACCACCCTCGCGGCGCCGGAGCATCCGGAGCACGGCGACCGCCCAGGGAACCCCGACACCACCGCCCCCGACGCACCGGACACGCGGCCCGTACGCACCCTGCTGGACACCGCCGCCACCTGCCGTCCGGTCGAGGAGGTCACCGCACTGGTCAGCCTCCTCAAGGAGGGCGGCCAACTGCCTGACCCCGCCCACGAGACCCTGCGCACGGCGGCCGTGACCCGGCCGGTGGACGAGGTGCGGCGGATGGTCGCCCTGTTGGGCGAGCCCCCGCACGACGTCCTTGAGGCCGACATCACGCTGCGCGCCGCCGCCGTCGGACGCTCCATCGAGGACGTGGCCCTGCTGGCGGCCAGCTTCGGATCCGAAGCGCCCGGTGCGGCCGACGGGCCCGACCCGGGGCCGGCGCCCGCCGCTGCGGCCGGACGGCACGAGGAGGGCGAACCGCCGTACGAGCCCGCGCACGAGGAGCTGTACGGCGCCCCGTACGCCGAGCGGCCCCGGCGAACCGCCGCCGCTGATCCCGCTCCCGCCCGGGCCTCGGCCCGTACGGCCGCCGGGCGAACCGCCGCCTCCCCGCTGCCGCGCGGTGTCCTGCGCTGGTCGGTGGTACTCGCCCTGCTGGTCAGCGGAGCCCTGCACCTGCCCGCGGACCTGACGGCGCTGCCGCCCGCCACCGCCCTCGCGTCCCTGCCGCTCCTCGCCACCGCCCTGTGCCTGGGGCTCGGCGCGCTGCTGGCGCTGCGGGACACCACGGGGACGATGCGGGCCGGCGCGATCGCCGCCGTCGCGGTCGTCGCCCTGCACGTGTGCGGCGGCGCGATGGGCATCGACCCCCTCGACGGCTCGGTCGGCGGCTCGCTGGCCTGGGCCGGTGTCGCCGTCGTGCTGTGCGCGGCGGTCGGCGCCGTCCTCGCCGGACTGGCACTGAGGGAGCGGCAGGAGCGCTCGGCCTGACCGGCCGAGGCCGCGAGCGGCACCCCGCGCCCCGCGCGCGGGGTGCCGCCCCGCTCCCGCCACTGCCTCGCCCGCGAGGGCGCGTTCCGCCCTCGCGGATCCGCTCACGCCAGCACGTTCACCGCCCGGGTGAACACGCGGGGAAGCCGGGCCGCCGCCGGGACGATCCGCTCGGCGAGCCGGGGCCGGTGCCGTGCCCACAGGAGCGAGGCGGTGAGCGTCCGGTAGCTGCGCGACAGCTCCCGCCAGGCCTGCTCGTACGCCTGGGGCCGCCCCTCCCGTACGCAGCGCACCAGTTCGCCGGCCGCCGTGACGGCCATGGTGACGCCCTCGCCGGTGAGGGCGTCGACGTAGCCCGCCGCGTCCCCCACGAACAGCACCCGCCCCGCCACCCGTACGCGGGAGCCCTGGCGCAGCGGGCCCGCCCCCCGGACCGCCGTGGCGGGGGCGCCGGACAACCGCGCCGCCAGCAGCGGGAAGCGGGCCAGCTGCACGTCGAACGGGACGTGGTCCGAGGTCAGGAGCGCCACGCCGATCCGGTCGGGCGCGACCGGGGTCACGTACGCCTCGCAGCGGGCGGACCAGTGAACCTCCACCAGGTCGCTCCAGGGCGCGATCTCGTAGTGGCGGCGCAGCCCGTAGCGCGCGGGCCGGCCGGGCACGGGCGGGCTCGACAGGCCGAGGCCGCGCCGGACCGGGGAGTGCAGCCCGTCCGCCGCGACGAGGTAGCGCGCGGTGAACCCGGCCGCCTCGACGCGCTCGCCGTCCTGGCGGACCGCGCCGACGCGCCCGGCCACCACGCGCACGCCGAGCTGGGCCGCGCGCTCGGCCAGCGCCGCATGCAGGGCGGTCCGGCGGACACCGAGGCCCGGGCCGCGGTGGAACAGCCCCTGCGCGGACCGGCCGCTCACGCCGTCCACGTACCGGATGCCGCGGAACGGCTGCCCGGCCACGGGCACGCCCAGCTCCCGCAGGCCCCGTACCGCGCGCGGCATCAGGCCCTCCCCGCAGGCCTTGTCGACGGGGGAGGAGCGCGGCTCCAGGACCACGGTCTCCAGACCGGCCCGTGCGCCGTGGATGGCGGTGGCCAGCCCGGCCGGGCCCCCGCCCGCGATCAGCAGGTCGATCACGCCCCGGCACCCGCCGACGGGACGGAGGCGGGGGCCCGCAGCCGGCCGCCCTCGGTCAGGGCCGTGTCCTCGCAGCCGATCCGCACCCGCAGCAGCACCAGGTTGAGGACCGTGAAGCACAGGGCGGTCAGCCACGCGGTGTGGACCAGCGGAAGCGCGACCCCCTCCGCGACGACCGCCACGTAGTTGGGATGGCGCAGGTACCGGTACGGACCGGCGGCCACCAGCGGCAGCCCCGGCACGACGAGCACCCGGGTGTTCCACCGGGGCCCGAGGGCGGCCACGCACCACCACCGCAAACCCTGCGCCGCCACGGCCACGGCGAGGGCCGACCAGCCGAGCAGCGGCACGAACGGGCGATGGGCGGCCCAGGGTTCCACCACGCAGCCCACCAGCAGCGCGGTGTGCAGGGCGACCATGGCCGGGTAGTGGCCGCGGCCGTACTCGCGGGCACCCCGGGCCAGGCTCCACGCCCGGTGGCGGCGGGCCGTCACCAGCTCGGCGAGCCGCTCGGCCACGACGACGGCGACGAGCAGCAGGTACAGGGTCATCGAGGACGGCGGGAAGGCGGAAAGCGTCGGCATGCGGTCACCAGTCTCCAGTCACCAGCGGAGCAGGACGAGTTCGGAGGCGAACCCCGGACCGAAGGCCAGCATCAGGCCGACGGATCCGGGCGGCGGCGGTCCCGCCGTCTGGACCTCGTCCAGGATGTGCAGGACCGAGGCCGAGGAGAGGTTGCCGACGGAGGCCAGGGAGCGCCGGCTGGCCGCGAAAGCGGATGCGGGCAGGGCCAGCGCGTCCGAGAGCGCGTCGAGGATCCGGGGCCCGCCCGGATGGCAGATCCAGACGTCGACGTCGGACGGCTTGAGGTCGTGGGTGGCGAGGAAGGTCTCGACCTCCTCCGCCACGTGCAGCCGTACGAGGTCCGGGAGTTCGCGGCCCAGCACCATGCGGAAGCCCCAGTGGCCGATCTCCCAGCCGAGGAGGTGCTCCGTGCCCGGGTAGAGGCGGCTGCGCGAGGCCACCACCGAGGGCCCCGCGGCCGCGGCGTACAGCGGGTGCCCGCGGCCGACGGCCAGCAGCGCCCCGGCCCCGTCGCCGAACAGCGCCCCGGCCACCAGGTTCGCCATCGAGGTGTCCGTGGGCTGCAGGGTCAGCGAGCACAGCTCGGTGGACAGCAGGAGCGCCGCGTGGTCCGGATGCCCCGTGAGGTGGTCGTGGACGCGGGCGACGCCCGCGGCGCCCGCGGCGCAGCCGAGACCGAAGAGCGGGACGCGCCGGATGTCGGGGCGCAGGCCGGCGCGGGAGGCGAGGCGGGCCTCCAGCGACGGCGTCGCGAGCCCGGTCACGGTGGTCGACATGACGAGGTCGAGGTCCCGGGCCGCCAGACCGCCGACGGCGAGGGCCCGCGCGAGGGCCGAGGCCCCCAACTCCAGGGCCTTCTCCACGAAGAGGGCGTTGGTGGCGCCGAAGTCGTACGACGGCCCGTACCGGTCCAGGGGGAGCGCGAGATGGCGCGCGTCCACCCGCACCGAGGCGTGGACGCGGTGCAGCAGCGCGGTGTCGGAGCCGGGTGGCAGGAAGCGGGCGAGGGCCGCGGCGATCTCGGACTGCGCGTGGCGATGGGGCGGGAACACGCTGCTCACTGCCAGGACACGTGTCATTGATCCACCATAGGAAAAAACTGACACCTCGTGAGGAATCGGGGGTACCGGGCGCGCCGCCGTCTAGCGTGGCGGGGTGACCCCGTCCACCGAACAGACCCGCCGGACGCCCCGGCCCCCCGGCCGCCCCCAGCGTGACGGTACCGCCCGGGGCGGTACCGTTGGCGCGCTGCTGGCGGCCTGCCATCCGCTGCCCGCGGCGGCCGTCACGGTGCTCGCCGCCGCCCTCGCGGTGCTCGTGGGGCGCGACCTCCCGGGCGTCGCCGCCACCACCGCCGCGGTGGCCGCCGGGCAGCTGTCCGTGGGGTGGTGCAACGACCGGGCCGACCTCCACCGGGACCTGGTCTCGGGCCGCCGTGACAAACCGCTGGTCGCCGGCACGGTGACGGCGGCGGCCGTGTCCCGCGCGGCGGGCGCCGCCCTGCTGCTGTGCGTGGGGCTGTCGCTGGCGGCCGGGCTGCTCGCGGGCGCCGTGCACCTGGTCGCCGTCGCGGCCGGCTGGGCGTACAACCTCTGGTTGAAGAGCACGGTCTGCTCCTGGCTCCCGTACGCCCTCGCCTTCGGCCTGCTTCCCGCCTTCATCACCCTGGGCCTGCCCGGCGGACCGTGGCCGCCGTTGTGGCTGACGGCCGCCGCGGCGCTGCTGGGCGCTGGGGCGCACTGCGCGAACGTGCTGCCGGACATCGACGACGACCTGGCCACCGGGGTCGTGGGACTGCCGCAGCGGCTCGGCGTGCGGTACGCCGGAGCCCTGGCCGCGGTGCTGGTGCTCGGCTCGGCCGCGGTCCTGGTCGTCGGGCCGCCGGGGCGGGTGACGGCGTACGGCTGGGGGGTGCTGGCGGTGACGGCGGCGGCGCTGGCGGCGGCGGCCCGCCGGCCGGCCGGGAGGCTCCCGTTCCGGGTGACGATGGCCGTCGCCGCGGCCGACGTCCTGCTGCTGGCCCTGCGGCTGCGGGGCACCGGCCCGGCGTGACCGCGCCGCCCGGCGTGACCGGCTAGGCGTTCGGGGCGGGGTCGGGAGGCCGCCGCGTGCGGGTCCAGGCCCGGACCTGCGGGGCGGTCCACGCGGTGACGACGCGTTCGGGCGGGACGCCGCACTCGGCGGCCCGCTCGCAGCCCAGGATCTGCCAGTCCAGCTGGCCCGGGGCGTGGGCGTCCGTGTCGATCGCGAACAGCGTCCCGGCCGCCACCGCGAGGCGCAGCAGCCGGCGGGGCGGGTCCAGCCGTTCGGGCCGGCTGTTGATCTCCACGGCGGTCCCGGCCTCCGCACAGGCGGCGAAGACCGCCTCGGCGTCGAACTGCGACTCGGGCCGGGTGCGTCCGGTGACCAGCCGCCCCGTGCAGTGCCCCAGGACGTCCGTCAACGGGTTGCGCACGGCAGCCAGCAGACGCCGCGTCATGGCGGGCGCCTCCATCCGCAGCTTGGAGTGCACGGAGGCGACGACGACGTCGAGGCGCTCCAGGAGTTCCGGTTCCTGGTCCAGGGAGCCGTCGGGCAGGATGTCGCACTCGATGCCGGTGAGCAGCTCGAAGGGCGCCCAGGCCCGGTTGAGTTCGGCGACCACCGCCAACTGCTCGCGCAGCCGCTCGGGGGACAGGCCGCGCGCGACCGTCAGCCGCGGGGAGTGGTCGGTGAGCACAGCCCAGTCGTGGCCCAGCGCGGCGGCGGCCCGGCCCATGGCGTCGATGGGGCTGCCGCCGTCGGACCAGTCCGAATGGACATGGCAGTCCCCGCGCAGCGCGGCCCGAAGGGCGGTGGCCGCCGGGTCGGCGGGAGGACCGTCGGGGAGGGCCGCGGCCTCGTCCTCCAGCGTCTGCAGATAGGCCGGGACTCCTCCGGCGAGCGCTTCGCGCACGACCTGCGCGGTCTTGGGGCCGAGGCCCTTCACGGCCTCCAGCGAACCGGCACCGGCACGCTCGGCCACCTCGCGCTCGCCCATCCGGGTGACCGCGGCCGCCGCGTTGCGGAAGGCCCGCACCCGGTAGGTGGGCGCCAGCGCGCGCTCCAGCAGGAAGGCGATCCGGTCCAGTGCCGCAACCGGGTCCATGGCGTACCTCCTCCGCCGCTTCCGCGGCTCCCGCCCAGTGTGACAAGGGCCGGCATGCCGCGCACGGGGTGCGCTGACGCGCTCGTCCTCCGCGGCGGTACCCGCGGGAGCGGCGGTCAGACCTCCGTCGGGGCGGCCGCGTCGAGGGCTGCCGTGAGGCGGCTCAGCCGGTCCTGGAGGTCGTGGATCTCCGCGAGGTCGAAGCCGGTCGCCGTCGCGATCCGGCGCGGTACCGCCGCCGCGCGGGCGCGCAGGGCGGCGCCCTCCCCGGTGAGGTGCGCGTGCACGGACCGCTCGTCCTCGGTGCTGCGCTCGCGGCGGATCAGCCCGGCCGCCTCCAGCCGCTTGAGCAGGGGCGACAGCGTGCCGGAATCCAGCCGCAGGTGCTGCCCGATCTGCTTCACGGGGAGCTCGCCGTGCTCCCACAGCACCAGCATCACCAGGTACTGCGGATAGGTGAGGCCCAGGTCCTTGAGGACGACGCGGTAGAGACCGCCGAAAGCGCGGCTCGCGGCGTTCAGCGCGAAGCAGATCTGGCCGTCCAGGCGGAGGAAGTCCTGGTCGGGGCGGGGCGCGGTCGGCAGCTCGGTCATGGGACCAGTGTACGCGGCGCTGCCTGGCGAGGCATTTAATTGTGCACAACTTAATTGTGTGCTCTACTTGTGGAGCGCGGCCGGCCACCGGCGGCGCACCACCCCGGTTCACCCCTGCGAGAGGAACTCCGATGGACGCGCTGTACACCGCCGTCGCCACCGCCAACGGCCGCGAGGGCCGCACCGTCAGCTCCGACGGCCAGATCGACCTCGCGCTGGCGATGCCCCCGGCGCTCGGCGGCAACGGCCAGGGCACCAACCCCGAGCAGCTCTTCGCCGCGGGCTACGCCGCCTGCTTCGCCAGCGCCCTCGGCCTCGTCGGCCGCCAGGCCAAGGCCGACACCAGCGAGGTCTCCGTCACCGCCGAGGTCTCCATCGGCAAGGACGGCGCCGGCTTCGGCCTCGGCGTCACCCTGCGCGTCGAGCTCCCCGAGGCCCTGGCGGGCGAGCCCGGCGCCCTGCTCGTGAAGCAGGCCCACGAGGTGTGCCCCTACTCCCGCGCCACGCGCGGCAACATCCCCGTCGAGCTCGTGATCGAGTAGCAGCCCTCCCGGCCCCCGGCGACGATGGAGTCACATCCACTCGCGGGGGACCGACGGGCCGGGAGGCACGGTGGCGCACAGCTACGCAGCGGACGTCCTCGTCGTCGGCGCCGGTCCGGTGGGCCTGACCGCGGCGGGCGAACTACGGCGGCGCGGCGTCGGCTGCCGGATCGTCGACCGGCTCCCGGCCCGCCTGCCGTTCGCCAAAGCCGTCGGCGTCCAGCCGCGCACCCTGGAGATCTGGGACCGGATGGGGCTGGTGCGCACCGCCCTCGAAGCGGCCGTCCCGATGCGCGGCCAGCTCATGTACGTCAACGGCGTCGAGCAGCCGCGCATCGACCTCTTCCTGCCGCCCGACGTGCCGTACGGCTTCGCCGCGCTGCCGCAGTACGAGACCGAGCGCATCCTGGAGGAGTTCCTCGCGGGCTTCGGCACCGGGATCGAACGCGGCACCGAGCTGGTCTCGTTCAGCCAGGACGACAACGGGGTCACCAGCCTCCTGCGCAGCCCCGAGGGCGTGGTGGAGGAGGTCCGCTCGCGCTACCTCGTCGGCTGCGACGGCGCCCACAGCATCGTCCGCAAGGGCCTCGGGCTCACCTTCGAGGGCGGGGCCTTCCCCGACGAGTACATGCTCGCCGACGTGGAGGTCAACTGGGACCTCCCGCACGAGTACGGCGTCCGCGCCCTGCACAAGGACGCCGCCGGCACCCTCGACGACATCCTGGTGTGCATCCCGCTCCCCGGCCGGGGCCGCTACCGCATGTCGATGCTCGTGCCGCCCGGCCTCTCCCTGGCGGGGCAGCCCGAGGCGGCCCCGACCCCGCCCGGTGACGCGCCCGGGACATCCGGCGACGCACCGGGGACACTCGGCGACGCACCCGGGACGCCTGGTGGCGCACCCGGCGGAGCCGACGGCGTCGCGCACGGCCTCGAAACCGGCCGCGCCCCCGCCCTGCCCGACGTCCAGGCCGTCCTCGACCGCCTCTCACCCCGCCCGACGACCGCTTCCGGCATCCGCTGGGCCTCGGTGTTCCGCATCAGCCACCGACTCGTGGACCGGTACGGGGACGGCCGGGTGTTCGTGGCCGGGGACGCCGCGCACATCCACCCGCCCACGGGCGCCCAGGGCATGAACACCGGCATCCAGGACGCCTGGAACCTGGCCTGGAAGCTCGCCCTGGCCGTCGACGGCGCGGCCCACCCCGCGCTGCTCGCCAGCTACGACGCCGAACGCCGCCCGGTCGGCGAGGAAGTCGTCGGCCGCACCGTCCGGCACGCCCGGCAGGGCATCGAAGCCGACCCCGCCGACCCCGCCACCCTCATGCTCCGCGAGGCGCAACTCCTGGTCGGCTACCGGGGCGGCCCGCTGGTCGGCCCGGTCGGGGACGGCCCGGGTCCGCAGCCGGGCGACCGCGCCCCGGACTGCGCCGGCCTGACCGGCCCGATCGCCGCCTACCCGATGCGCCTGTACGACCTGCTGCGCGCACGCGACCACGTCCTGCTGCTCTACGGCGACGGCCCGGGGGGCCACGGCGACGACCCGGAGGACGCAGGCGACGGCTCGGCGGACAACTCCTCGGCGGACAACGGCTTCGACGCCCTGGCCGCCGCCGCCCGGGACGCCTCCGCGGGCCGCGTGGAGGCCTGCGCGATCCTCGCGGCCGGTGTCCCCGACGGCGTGACGCGGCTGCCGGTCTACCACGACGGTGCGGGCGAGTTCGCCCGGGGCTACGCGCCGACCGGCCCGACCGCCTTCGTGGTCCGCCCCGACGGCTACCTCGGCGCCCGCCTCTCCGCGCCCACCCCCCAACGCCTCGCCGCCCACCTCGCCACCGTCTTCGGCACCGCCCCGTAGCACCGCCCGCCCGGAGCGCGAACGGCCCGCCGCGTCCGCGCTCCGGCGCCGCCCGCCCCCGGTCGGACCGTCAGAACGCGCCCCGCGAGGCCGTTTTGGATTGCCGGACGATCCTCAATACGATCCGGCGATGATCACAAGAAAACGGCTCGCGGCCCGGGCGTGCGGCCTGCTCGCCGCCCTGGCCGTCGGGCTCCTCCCGGCGAACGCCGCCGCCGACGCACCGACGGCGAAGGAACCCCCCAAGGTCGACCTCGTCCTCGACGTCAGCGGCTCCATGCGGGCCAACGACATCGACGGCCAGTCCCGGATGGCCGCGGCGAAGCAGGCCTTCAACGAGGTCATCGACGCGGTACCCGACGAAGTCCGGCTCGGCATACGCACGCTGGGCGCCGACTACCCCGGCGAGGACAAGGCGCTGGGCTGCAAGGACACCAAGCAGCTCTACCCCGTCGGCCCCTTGAACCGGGCCGAGGCGAAAGCGGCCGTGGCCACCCTCGCCCCCACCGGCTGGACCCCCATCGGGCCCGCCCTGCTCGGCGCGGCCCAGGACCTCGAAGGCGGCGACGCCACCCGCCGGATCGTGCTCATCACGGACGGCGAGGACACCTGCGCCCCGCTCGACCCGTGCGAGGTGGCACGCGAAATCGCCGCCAAGGGCATCCACCTCGTCATCGACACGCTCGGCCTGGTCCCGGACGCCAAGACGCGCGCCCAGCTGACCTGCATCGCCGAGGCCACGGGCGGCACGTACACCTCGGTGCAGCACACCGCGGAACTCTCCGGCCGAGTGCGCCAACTGGTCGACCGGGCCGCCGACCCCGTCGTCAACCCCGTGGCCACCGAGGGCGCCCAGCGGTGCGAGGGCGCCCCGCTGCTCAAGCCCGGCCTCTACAGCGACCGCGAGAGCTTCGGCGAGCACCGCTGGTACCGGGTGGACGTCCTTCCCGGACAGGAGCTGCGCGCCTCCGTCAGCATCGCCGCCGACCGCGCCGTCCACAACGACTACGGCGTCCTGATGCGGGCCACGACCGTCCACGGACGCGAGATCGTACGCGGCTCGGAAGCGGGCGACGGGCGTACCGACCTCCTCTCGACGGGCCTGCGCTACCCGAAGGCCGAAGTCGACGCCGAGGACGGGCAGACCGGCCGCGGGACGGAGACCGTCTGCATCCAGGTCAGCAACTCCTTCTCCGCGCCCGCGTCCGTCAAGACCACGCCCGGCATGCCCGTCGAGCTGACCATCGAACTGGTGGACGGCCCCGACGGCATCTCCGACGCCGCCGCCTTCGGGCTGGGGCGCGGCTGGTGGCTGCTGGCCGCCCTGGTGCTCACCGGCCTGGCCGCCGGCCTGCTGTGGGGATGGGCCTCCCGCTGGCGCGTATCCGTCTGGAGGACCAACTGATGCGTACCGCACGCACCCTGACCGCCGCACTCCTGGCCGCTGCCGCCGCCCTCGCGGTGGCCGGTACCGCCGTCGCCGACACCGCGGCCGCCACTCCGAGCCCGAGTCCGAGCCGGAGTTCCGACCCGGCCGACCGGGCGCCGACGGAGGCCGGGACCAGCTTCCGTACCGCCGCCGCGTTCCGCCCGGGCCTGCGGGCCACGGCCGGCGCCTCCACCGGCGACTACCTCTACTGGGTGCTCCCCGTCGACGCGCAGCAGCGCCTCACCGTGCGGGCCTCGGTCACCCTGCCCCCGTCCGCCGGCCGCCACGGCGCCGCGACCTGGCAGCTCGACGTGTACGACGGTCTGCGCCGCCGCCAGGCGTGCACGTACGGGACGCAGAGCGCGGCCGCGGCCAAGGAAGCCGCGAAGGTCGACCTGTCCTGCACCCTGCGCACGGTCCGCGCCGGGGCGGAGCCCTGGGCCAACGACCCGCTGCCGGGCAGCTACTACGTCCGGCTGACCGTCGTCGACCTCCCGGAGGAGGACCTGGGGCAGGCGGTACGCGTCGCCGTGGACGCGGAGGTACGGGAGACCGGCGGCGCGCACGCCGTGGACGGCGCCCTCTCCGCACCGCTGGTGCCCGCCACCGTCACCGGCAGCCTGCGCGCGCCCGAGGACGGCTGGTCGGGCGGCTGGTGGTCCGACCGCTGGCTGTGGACCGCGGCCGGCGGAGTGCTCGGCGCCCTCGCGGGCATCTGGGGGTACTCGCTCACGCGCGGCCGGGGCCGCCCGACCCGGGTGCCGCACGGCGCCTGACCCCGGACACGAAAAGGGTCCCGCCGCGCCGCCCCGGCGGTCGGCGGGACCCTTCGCCGCGCGCGTGTCGACGGCTACCCGACGCGCAGGAGCCGGGTGCCGTACGAGGGTTCGGCCAGCTCGCCCAGGACCGCCACCGGCACGCTCTTCGCGCCCTCACCGCCGCCGACCGTCAGCCGGCCCACCTCCGTACCCGCCTTCGCCGAACGCGGCACGGCCGAGTCGGTGCCGGAGAGGGACAGCGACAGCCGCTGGCCGGGCACCCCGATCACATTCAGGTCCTGCGCGGCCACCAGCGGGGTACGGCCGCCGAGCTTGTCGTCCACGTACCCCACGACGTCCCCCTTG
Source organism: Streptomyces sp. NPDC058662 (assembly GCF_042716255.1). NCBI lineage: Bacteria > Bacillati > Actinomycetota > Actinomycetes > Kitasatosporales > Streptomycetaceae > Streptomyces > Streptomyces sp. NPDC058662. Next base: position 64,794 of record NZ_JBHXRU010000008.1, read on the forward strand.
CGGACGACCGGGGACTGCGCGAGGGCTGCCCGCACCGACTCGATGATCTTCCGGCTGTTCGCCTTGACCAGGACCAGGCTGTTCGAGCCGTCGGGGTCCGGGCCGGTCACGTGCTGGTCCATCAGCGTGCCCAGGATCAACGGGGTCTCGTCGCCCACCGACTTGTACGCGGCCCACATCAGGGCTCCGCCGGCGGGGGTGCTGGAGCCGGTCTTGATGCCCCTGATGCTCAGACCCTGCACGGTGAGGAGGTCGTTGTTGTTGACGAGGGGCTTGGCCAGGCCCTTGATCGGCGCGCTGGGCAGGGCCACGATCGCCCGGAACGCCTCGTCCTTCATGACGGCCTCGGCGAGCTTGAGCTGGTCCGCGGCCGTGCTGACGGTCGCCGCGTCCAGCCCGCTGGGATCGGTGTACACGGTGTCGTCCATACCGAGTTCCCGGGCGGCGGCGTTCATCTTCTCGACGAACGCCGCCTCGGAGTCGGTACCGGTGTCCCAACGCGCCAGCAGACGGGCGACGTTGTTGCCCGACGGGATCATCAGCATCTTCAGCATGTCCTGCTGGCTGTACTTCGTCCCGGCGGTCAGCCCCTCGACCCGGGACTCGTGCTCCGAGGTGCCGTCCGCCACGGCCTTCGCGTCGACGGTGATGGAGGGGCCGGCGTCGTTCTTCTTCAGCGGGTGGTTCCTCAGGACGACGTAAGCGGTCATCACCTTGGCGACACTGGCGGTCGGCACAGGCCTCTGCTCGCCGAAGGAGCCGATGTCGCCGGAGCCCGGGACGCGCACCGCGCCCTGGCCCTTCTCCGGCCAGGGGATCGAGAACGCGCCGTCCACGGTGTGCGCGGAAACCGTGGACACGATCCCGGGGAGGGGCAGCGGGCGCAGCAGTTGCACGGCGGCGACCGCACCGGCGAGCGGCAGCAGGACGGGCGTCCACAGCAGCACGCGGCGTGCGACTGTCCGGCGGGCGGGTCGCGTCGTGAGGGTGAGCTCGGCCGGCAGGTCGAGCGGTGCGGGGCCGAAGGGAGCGGGCCCGGGCACGGGTCCGGGTGCGGGGACGGGTATGGAGGCGGGTGCGGGGACGGGTATGGAGGCGGGCGCGGGGCGTACGGGCGCCGGTGCGGCGGCGCGCGTGTGCAGTTCCTTGAGCGGTACGAACTCGCTCGTCCGCTCGCTGTCCGCGGTTCCGGGACGGTTCTCGGCCCAGGCCGGCGCCGACCGGTCCTTCCGCCCCTCCCGGGGACCGCTGCCGCCGCCCGCCTCGGCGGCCTCGGAACCTCGGGCCCCGGGCGCGGCGGTCGCGCTGCGCGGGCTCGGGACGGCGCCGGACTCGGCGGGGGCGGCGGGCTTCGCCGGCCCGGATGTGCGGGGTGCCGGGTCCGTGCGGGTCGGCGTGGGGCGGGGGGCCTCGGGTGCGTCCCGTTCGACGGTGTCCGCGGCGTCGTCGGCGTCGTCGTCGGTGTGTTCGGCGGCGGGGCGTTGTTCGGTCTTCGCCGGGGTCTTGCCGTCGGCGCTGGGGCCGGGGGCGCTCGGCGCCTTGACCGCCGTCGGGGGGCCCGGAGGGCCGTCGGCGTCGTCGCTCTCGGTGGACGCCGCATCCTCCGGCGCGTCGGTGGCGTCGGCCCCGGCCTCGCTCCCGCGGTCGGCGGAACGGCCTTCGTCGTCACCTGTATCGGCGTCGTCACCCGTACCCGCGTCGTCGGTCGCATCGGTGCCGTCGTCGCCCGTACCGTCGTCGTCGGTCGTATCGGCGTCGTCGTCACCCGTACCGGGGGCGTCGCCGGTTCCGCCGTCCGCGGTCGGTGCGGCATCCGTGGCGTCCCGGCCCTCGCCGCTCGCCGGGTCGCTGGGGGTGGGCGGGACGGGGACCGGCCGGCGTTCCGCGTCGGCGGGAGCCCGGTCGCCGCCTTCGGCGCTTTCGGTGCCGGCGGCCGGTACGGCTTCGCTCGGGGACTTCCCGGGCTCGGCCGCGTCCCGGCTCTCGGCAGCCCCTTCCGCCGCCGGTTCCGCGTCGTGCCCCGGCGGGACCGGGGTCCCCTCGTCCTTCGAAGTGTCCGAGGAGTCACCCGACACCGTTACCGCCTTCATCCCAGCCCCGCCTTGCCGCTCATACCCGGCGACCGCCCCCACCGCCCACGCGATGGCCCGCGGCCCGCCGGTCTTGCCGATATCGTGCGGCGGGGCCCGCGGGGCCCCGCCGACGGTCTAGATGCCGGGCGGGCCCGGCGCGTTCCCCGCCGCGCGACTTGTGACCGTACGGTCATACTCGGCCCGCGAGCAGACACGACGGCACGACGGCGTGACGGCGCGACGGCGCGACGGCGCCTACGGGGCGTACACCTCCAGTTCGGACAGCTGACCCGCCGGCCAGCCCGTGTTCCCGGTGAAGGTGAGCCGCACATAGCGGGCACCGGACGCCGGCAGAGGAATGCTGACACCGGCCCCGCCCCCGGTGAAGGCGTGGCCGGCGGGAGCCTTGAGTGTCGACCAGGCGGAATTGTCCGTCGATCCGTGCACCGACAGGGTCTGCGTACGCGTGGCCCAGGCGGGCGGGAGCCGCAGCACCAGGCGGCCCACCGTCCGTTCGGCGCCCAGGTCCACCGTCAGTGACTGCGGGAAGGCGTTGTTGGAGCTCTCCCAGTAGGAACCCGCGTCACCGTCCGTGACACGGGCGGGGACGTACTCCTGGCTGTGGCCGGTGTCCGACACGGTCCGTCCCCGCGCGAGGTTCGCGCTGCCCGGCGGAGGCGTGGGCGGGGGAGTGGTGGTCGGCGGGGCGGTCGGTCCGCCGACGGCGGGGTAGACCTCGAACTCCGCGATCTGGCCCGCCGCCCAGCCGGTGTTGCCGGTGATGTGGAGCCGGACGTAGCGGGCCGAGGCGCCGGCGTCGCGGCCGAGGGTCGCGCTGTTGCCGCCTGCCGGGTCGAAGACAACCCCCGCCGGGGCACGCAGTGTCGACCAGGAGGCGGCATCGGTGGACCCGAGCACCGAGAGGGTCTCGGTCCTGGCCGCCCAGTCCGCGGACGGCGGCAGCTTGAGGGCCACCCGGCCGATCGCCTTCGGCTCGCCGAGGTCCACCGTCAGGGTCTGCGGGAAGGCACTGCCGCCGCTCTCCCAATAGGTGGACGCGTTACCGTCGACCGCGTTCGCCGCGCCGTACGAGGGGAGCGCGGACGAGGTGGTCGTGCTCCGGCCCTGGGCCAGGTTGCCGTTCGGCGGGGTGGTCGGCGTGGCGGGCGGTGTCGTGGGGGTGGCCGGGGGTGTGGTGGGAGGGGCGGTAGGCGTGGGGGGCGGGGTGGTGCTCCCGCCGCCGGAGGGCACCCCGCCGTTCGTCCAGACCGGGTCGGGCCACAGGCCGGAGCAGGTCTGCCCGGTGTTCCAGCCGGAGTTGCCGCCGCCGTCGGTGATCCGCAGGCCGGTGCCGACGCAGTTGTGGATCGGGGTGGCGGCCTGGGCGATGTTCCTCGCGGTGACGCGGGTGAGCTTCATGTCGATCCCGGCCTGGACCTGGATGGCGTAGGTGCCGGCGCCGTCGATGGTGACGTCGGTGAACTCGACCCCGCTGATGGCGCCCTCGATCGAATGGATCGCGGCGTAGGAGGAGTCGAGGATCTCGGTGTCGGAGATGCGGATGGCCGCGCCCCGCACCGGCTCGTTGAGTCCGGAGAACCAGATCGCGCCGACGCCGAAGTTCCAGTTGAAGTCGCTGTTCCCGGCCCGGATCAGGGTGTTGCGGGCGGCGGTGACGGTGCCGGCGACCGCGGTGCCCCTCCCGGAGTTCACTCCCGGGTAGCGGTTGGCGATGTGCAGGCCGCCGCCGTTGCTGACGGTGTCCGACATGACGTTGTCGGAGATGGTGAAGTCCTTGCCGCCGTAGGTGACGATGTTGTTGGCGAGGATCGGCAGGACGACGGTGTTGTGGTCGAAGCTGATGTTGACGTTCGGCTGGTCCTGCGGCCAGGACGCCAGACCGTCGTCTCCCGCGTTGCGCACGAAGGTGTTGGTGACGCGGGAATTCGTGACACCGGTGTGGAAGTTCACGCCGTCCGCGGTCATGTCGAGGAAGCGGCTGTTCTTGATGGTGAAGCGGTCCATCGGACCGTCCATCCACGCGGCGACCTTGACGTGCTGGATCCACAGGTTGTCGACCGTGGAATCGGACATGGCCCCGCCGATCGCGTTGACCTGGTCGTCGTCGATCCGCTCGCGGATATCGCCGATGATCGCGAAGTCCTTCAGCGTCACGTTCCTGCTCGGCCCGTTGGCCTCGTGCGGGCGTACCGGGCCGGTGTAGCCGCCGCCGGGTACGTACTTGCCGTAGAAGCCGGCGGCGCGGTGGCGGTTCACCGGGTCACGACCGCCGAAGACGGTGTGCCAGGGCCCCGCGCCCTGGACGGTGACCCCGTCGACAACCACGTGGTCGTACAGCGTGTACGTGCCCGGCGGGACGAAGACCGTCCGTCCCTGGGCGCGGCCGGCGTCGACCGCCGCCTGCATCCGTGCCGTGGAGTCGGTGGCGCCGCTCGGGTCGGCGCCGAAGTCCGCGACGGCGTCGAGGGCGCCCGCCGGTTTCGTGCCGGCCGGGGCGACCCGCTCGAAGTCGGCGAGGTCGACGGTGAACGACGGGGACTGGGCGAGGGAGGTCACCTGCACCCGGATCCTGGTGCCCGCCGGGTAGGTGGCGCCGAGCAGGGTGCGGGACTCGTCGTAGAAGTGGTGCGGGTGGGTGTCGCCCGGGTTGTTGTTGAACGGGTACCCCCCGTAGTACCAGCTGTACTTGGAGGTCACCGGGAGGGTCCGGATCGACTGCCCGTCCGCCCGCACGTCCACGGTCGCGTCCCGGCCCCTGCCGTCGGCCGTGTCCGGCAGGCTGTAGCGCAGGGACATGGCGTTGGCGGGCTCGGTCAACGTGAACTCGACGTACTCGCCAACGGCGTCGAGCGTCACCGCCTGCCGCCCGGACGCTTCCGAGGGAAGGCGGCCGTAGTACCGGTCGGGGCCGATCAGTGTGCCGTTCGAGACGGCGTACTCGGCCTCCAGCTCCGTGAAGGGCACGTCGGCACCCCGGCCCGGTATGCCGATCGGCGAGGGGGTCGGTACGCCCGCGGCGTGGGCGGGGGGCGCGCTGCCGAGGGTCAGGGCGGTAATGGCGGCCGTCGCGGTCAGCGACAGGGCCAGCAGGACGGCGGCGCCCCGCTGCCGGACCCTGCGGAGTTGGCGGGGGCCCGGGGGGTGAGCCCGGGTACGGGGGGCGGGGCGGTGCGGGGATGGGGACACGGGCACGCACGTCCTTGCGGCTCGATCGACGGGGGGAGGGGGGAGTCGACTCAACGCAGGAGGCTACGACTCCGACCGTACGAAGTCCACGAGCAGGTGCAAAAAATCAACTCAGCAACGCAATTAACGCGGCACCTGCGTGCACGGCGGGACGGCGACCGCGCGGCACGGCAGCAGCCCGGCGACTCCGGCACCCGCCGGACCCGCGACTGCGCGCCGCGCCGGACCCGCGACTGCGCGCCGCGCCGGACCCGCGACTGCGCGCCCCGGCCGACCCCGCGACTCCGTGCCCCGGCGCCGGCGAGCGACGCGGCCGGCCCCGTACCGAAGTGGGCCGCAGACCCCAGCCGTAGTGAGTACGGCTACTCATCCCCGGCCCGCCGCGCCGTCCGACGATGGGGGCACCACACCGCGCCACCCGAACGGGGACGTCCATGCTCAGCCGAATCGCCGCCGCCGTCGTACCCGCCTGCGGGCACCTGACGGTCACCGCCGACGCGGGCGCGCACGACGCGACCGGCAGCATCGTCGTCGCCAACCACACCTCCTTGGCCGACCCGGCCGTGGTCGTCGCCGCGCTCCGCCGGTACGGGATCGACCCGGTCATCCTGGCGACGGGCGGCCTGTGGCGCGTACCGCTGCTCGGATCCGCCCTCCGCCGCGAGGGTCACATCCCCGTTCACCGCGGCACCTCGCGCGCGGCCGAGGCCCTCGACCTGGCGGCCGCCGCGCTGGCCGCGGGCCGCAGCGTGCTGCTCTACGGCGAGGGCGGCCTGCCGGGCCGCCGCGACGTGCGGGAGTCCGCCCCGGGGCCGTTCCGCAGCGGTGTGGCCCGGCTCGCCGTCGCCACGGGGGCACCCGTCGTACCCGTGGGCCAGGCCGGTGCCCGGCGGCTGTGCTCCGGCGGCGGCGTCAAGCAGCTGGCCGGCGCCCTCACCGCGCCCCTGCGCCGGCCCGACCTGCACGTCCACATCGGACGGCCGCTGCACCTCCCCGCCCGCGTACCGGAGGCGACGGACCGCGCCCGGCAGGCCGTCACCGTCGCATGGCGCACCGCGGCACGCGCCCTGGGCGAGCCCGCGGCCCACTAGGGCGCACCGAGGGCGGTTCAGCGGCGGTGCATGGTCCGCAGGGCTTCGCCGAGCACCTTGGGGTCGTGCTGCCCCTTGTGGACGGGCGGCGGCTGCCGGTCCAGCCCGAGCAGGGTCGTCACCGCGGTCCACGCCGTGCGTACGGAGTACTCGACGGTGAAGACCACGCCGTCGGGCACCTCCGCGAACTGGCCGATGAACGCCAGGTTGGTCGAACCCTCGGGCATCACCTCCGGCCGGTCACCCCGCGAGCGGACCAGGAACTGGCTGGTGATGTACGGCATCAGCGCCGGGACGACCACCGACTGGCCGAGGATCTGCGGGCGCTGCTCATCGGGTGCTGGTATGCGGGACGGCCACATGGGGAGCGGCTTCGCGGTGGGCGTCCGTGTCGAGGAAGGACACCATCAGGGGGCTGCTGCCCGTCGGGCCCCCGGCGCCGGCGCGCAGCCGGTACCGCTCGACGCGTACGGCGTCCCGACCGAGCGGGCCGCCGCCGGTGAACAGCGCGGCGGGCTTGGCGTCGGCGGCGAGGCGCAGGGCGGTCGGGCGCCAGGTGCCCGAAACCGGGTCGAAGCGCTCCAGTTGGAACCCGGGCCCGCCGGCGGGCGGGTCACCGGCGTCGCCGATGAGGGGTTCCATCTGGAAGGCCACCAGGACGTGTCGGTGGTCGACGGAGTTCCCGTTGCGCAGAGTGACGGTGAACTCCTGCGCCGGTCCGCCGCGTACGAGGGCCAGCCGACCGCCCCGGGTCTGGACCGCCACCGTCAGCCGGGTCGGCGCCGGGGGAGAGGAGGCGACCCGCGGGCTGGGCGGGGGCGCCGCGCCGGTCACGGACGCGCCGGCGGACGGCGACACCGGTGCCGAGGGGGCCGCGGACGCCGATGCGGTAGCGCTCGCGGCGAGGGACGCGGACGCGGATACGGAGGCCTGGGCCGACGGCGGAGCGGAGGGGGCGGCCGGGGTCGCGCCCGGCGTCTCCGCGCAGCCCGTGAGTCCGGCCAGCAGCGCGGCGCCCAGGACGGCGACCGGCAGGGACCGGAGCGGTCCGGTGGGGGCGGGCATGGGGGAGGGGCTCCTCGGATCGGGCTGGCTGGCCTTGGAACCTAGCAAGCGCGTCCCGCACGTACGAGCCCTCCGGGGCCTCGGACCGGCGACGTTTCGGTCACGGGAGCACCGCGGGCCGGCGTTCCGGCCACGGCCGCACCGCGGGCTGAGGTTTCGATCACGGCCGCTCACCGCGGGCCGGCATTCTGGTCACGGCCGCACCGCGGGCCGGCGTTCCGGCCCCGGCCGCCCGCCGGCTTGGCGGAGCCCGGGTCGGGTTCGTGCCGCGCGACCGCCGCGGAGCCGGCGGCCGGCTCCCGTTACTCGCTGACGAAGCAGAACTCGTTGCCTTCCGGGTCGCGCATGCTCCGGAAGGAGCCCTGGTCGTCGGTGACGGCCGGGCCGAGAGGCACAGCACCCAGGCGCACCGCCTCGGCGGCGGCCGCCCCGACGTCCTCGACGGCGATATCGAGGTGCAGCCGGTTCTTCCCCGCCTTCTCCTCGGGCACCGGCTGGAAGGCGAGCCGCGCGAAGCCGGGCACCTCCACGTGGGACCAGCCCCGGTCCCGGTCGACGGGGTCACCGCCGAGCAGCCGGGCCCAGAACTGGACCAGGGCTCGGGGGTCATGACAGTCCACGACGATCTGACGCAGGTGAGCACGCATGGACCAGACCCTACGGCGCCCGGCCTGGCGGGTCCGGGCGGCCCGGGCGACGACCGCGGTACCGCGGCCCGGCGGGCCCGAGGGACACCTGGATCGGGCAGCGGTGTGAACCTCAAGTCCAGGGTGAGGGTCGGGAACCAGAAGCTTCGCGGCGTGTTGATCGGGCGGCGAGTCGGGGTGAAGGTTCTTCGGGATGATCAGCGGTGTGCCGGGGTGTGCCCGAGCACCGCGGCGGGCCGCCCCGCACCGTGTCTTCCGGTCAGTTGGTGGCCGTCAGTGCCTCGCGTGCGGTGGTGAGGATCTCCTCGGAGAGCGGGGAGCCCTTGGTGGCCCGGGACAGGACGAGTGCGCCGAGCATGGTGCACAGCCGGGTGATGCCGTCCTGGTCCTCGGTGGCGAGCCATTCGGCGAAGTCGCGCACTCCCTCGGTGTAGACGCGGCGGGCCTCGCTGTCTCCGCCGTCGCGGGCCATGTCGGTGGCGAGTGCGGCGGCGGGGCACCCGTCTGCCGCGCTGTCGCGGTGCTCGGTGGAGAGGTAGGCGTCGATCAGCGCCCGCTGGGCGGCGTCGCGCTGCCCGGCGTACTGATCGAGCCCGTCCTTGTGGTGCTGGGCGAGTTCGCCGAACGCGTGCGCGGTGGCTTCGTCGATGAGTGCCTCCTTGGAGGCGAACTGCTTGTAGAAGCCACCGTGCGTCAGGCCGGACGCCTTCATGAGGTCGGCGACGCTGACGTCGGTGCCCTGTTCCCGAAAGAGCCGGGAGGCGGTCTCCACGACCCGTCGGCGGTTGTCCTGTGCCTGTGCCTGCGATACGCGGCCCATCAGTCGCCCCTCCCGATTGGATGTCGATTGCAATCTATCCTAGATGTAGTTTAGATTTCAGTCATCATCTATTCCATCCGGGCCGCGGGCCCTCGGCATCAGGAGCAGACATGGAACTGAAGGACGCGGTCGCGGTGGTCACCGGTGCCAACCGGGGCCTGGGGCGGCATCTCGCCGCCCAGCTCGTGGAACGCGGGGCCAAGGTGTACGCGGCGGCCCGCCGCCCCGAGACGGTGGACCTTCCGGGCGTCATCCCGCTGCGGCTGGACGTGACGGATGAGGAGTCGATCCGGGACGCGGCCCGCACCGCCCGCGACGCGACGCTCCTGGTGAACAACGCGGGCATCTCCACCGGCACGCCGCTGATCGCGGGCAGCCCGGACGCGGTGCGCCTGGAGATGGAGGTGAACTTCTTCGGTCCGCTCACCGTGACCCGGGCCTTCACCCCGGTCATCGAAGGCAACGGCGGCGGCGCCGTACTCAACGTGCTGTCCGTCCTGTCCTGGCTGCACCCGGCCGGCCTCGGCTCCTACGCCGCGGCGAAGGCCGCCGCCTGGGCGCTGACCGGCGCGGCCCGGGAGGAGCTGGCGCCCCGCGGCATCGCGGTGACGGCGCTGCACGTCGGATACATGGACACCGACATGGCCTCAGACGTTCCCGCCGACCAGAAGGCCGACCCCGCCGAGGTCGCCGCCCAAGCCCTGTCCGGCATCGAAACGGGACTCCCCGAAATCCTCGCCGACGAGACCACCCGGTACGTGAAGCAAAGCCTGGCCGCCTCCCCGAACGCGGCATGAGGAGTGTCCCCGAAGCGAGCGCAGATCCCCCCCCCGCGGACGAGAAACGGAGACGACGATGAAGACCTACCTGATCGCGGAGTACGGTGACCAGTCCGCGGTGCGCGCCGCCGCCATGCCCGAACCGGAGCCGGGTGCCGACGATGTCCTCGTCAAGATCCACGCGGCGAGCGTCAACCCGCTGGACTTCAAGATCCGCGACGGCGGCTTCAAGATGGTCCTGCCGTACCGTCTGCCCCTCGTCCTGGGCAACGACCTCGCCGGAGTGGTGGTCCAGGTCGGCGCGGCCGTCACCCGCTTCGCGGTGGGCGACGAGGTCTACGCCCGGCCCGACAAGGACCGCATCGGCACCTTCGCCGAACTCATCGCCGTCCACCAGAACGACCTGGCCCCCAAGCCGGCCACCCTCACCATGACGGAGGCCGCCTCCCTCCCCCTGGTCGCCCTCACCTCATGGCAGGCGCTGGTCGAGAGGGCACAGGTCCAGCCGGGCCAGAAGGTCCTGATCCACGCCGGCTCCGGCGGTGTCGGCACCATCGCCCTCCAGCTGGCCAGACATCTGGGTGCACACGTGGCCACCACCGTGAGCGCTGCCAATGCCGACCTGGTCAAGGAACTCGGCGCAGACGTCGTCATCGACTACCGCACCCAGGACTTCGAGGAGGTGCTGAACGGCTACGACGTCGTCCTGGACACCCTCGGCGGCGAAACCCTGGCGAAGTCCCTGCGGGTCCTCAAGCCCGGTGGGAAGGTCATCAGCATCGCCGGGCCCCCCGACGCGGACTTCGCCCGCGAGCTGGGCGCGAACCCGGTCCTCCGCCAGGCGATGAGGGCGCTGAGCTACAAGACCCGCCGCCGCGCCAAGCGCCAGGGCGTGACCTACTCCTTCCTGTTCATGAAGGCCGACGGCGACCAACTGCGCGAACTCACCCGGCTCATCGACGCCGGAGCGATCCGGCCCGTCGTCGACCGCGTCTTCCCCTTCGACCAGACCCGCGAGGCCATGGAGTACGCGGAGAAGGGCCGCGCCAAGGCCGGCAAGGTCGTCATCGCGATGGTGTGAGGACCGGCGCCGCTCCACCACGGACAGGCCGGGCAGCGAAAGGATCCCGCCTCCCCACCACGCCTACGCTCCGCACCACAGGAACCGACCATGGGTGCACCACGCAGCCCCGGGGTCAGACGAGAGGCTTGGTGAAGTTGAAGGCCGTTACGGACATCCGCTCGCGGAAGTAGAAGCGGTGGGCCTCGGTCCGGTGGGTCCCGGAGTCGAGGTTCAGTGCTGTGCAGGCCGCCTCCCGGGCGTGCCGCTCCAAGTGTGCGAGGAGGCCGTGTCCGACGCCCGAGGATCGGGAGGCGGCGGCGGTGACCAGGTCGTCCACGTACAGCTTGCGGATCTGACTGGTGTTGGCGACGATCCGCCAGCCCGCCGCGCCCACACACGCACCCTGCGCGTCGTACGCCGCGGTGAACCGCAGCCCCTGGCCGCTGCCCTCCGCCAGGACCTCGCGGAACAGTTCCTCGGTCAGGTGGGGGCGCAGTTCGCGCAGCACGGGCAACAGGTCTTCGGTGAGCCGTGGGTCGCCGGCCTCCAGGTCGATGATCTTCATGGGGCGAGCGTATCGGCGACACCGAGGCGGTACGCAGATCCGGGCGGGGCGGGGCGGGGCGAGGCCGGGCGGGACGGCCGGCTCCGGCGGCCGCACCGTCGGGGCTTCGGCCAATCGGCTTGCCCTCGGCGGTGCCCGGCAGTGCGGCGGGACACGGGGACGAACCTTCCCTAGGTTCAGGGGTGCCCCCTTCGACCTCTTGAAAGGTGGATCCATGCGCTCCATGCGTACCGTGTTCTCCGTCCTCGCCGCCGGCGCCATCGTCCTGGGCGGTGCCTCCGCGGCCTCCGCTGACGTGGTGGTCACCGCGCCGGCGGAGTACTCGTACACGCTTGTCTTCGGCGACTGGCTGCAGTTCGCGGCCGACGACGTGTTCAACGCGGGCCACGACAACACGGTCGGCTCCAACAACTGACCTGCTGTCCGACGCTCGCCCGGCGCCTGAGTCCTGACCGGCCGACCCTCTGTGCGGCATACGTCCACGGAGAGGAGGACCAGGCGCCGCGCGAGCGCACCAGGCCCCCGTTGCGGCACTCGGAGCCCGGACACGGACGGCGATCTCCCCCGCGCGTCGTCTCGATAAGGGGCACCCGCTGCCCGTCCTCGGGTGCCGGTAGGAACCGTGTCACAGCCGCAAACGGCGGTGATCTTGTTGAGGCATCCCTCGTGCGGGCGCGGGAGAGATCAGTAGAGTCGCCCGTTCACTCAGTGATGTGGAGGGATGCGCCGTGAAGTACACCGTCTCGATCGAGGTCGCCCTGCCCCGGGAGAGGGTGGCCCAACTGCTCGCCGACCCGGCACACATGCCGAAGTGGCTGCGGGGCCTGGTGCTGCACGAGCCGCTGAGTGGCGTGCACGGGCAGGTCGGTACCACGTCGCGGGTCGTGATGCAGATGGGGCAGCGGACATTCGAGTGCACCGAGACAATCACGCGCCGGGAACCGGCAGATCTGCACGGGATCCCGACAGAGAGCGTCGTTCGCTTCGACCGTGAGATCGTCGGCGAGGGCATGTGGAGCGCCGTGCGCGACCGGCTGACCGAGGCTGGTCCGGAGACGACGCTCTGGGCGAGCGAGAACGAGTACCGGTTCAGCGGTTTGCTGATGCGGCTGGTGGGGTTCCTTGTGCCCGGCGCGTTCCGCAAGCAGTCACTGCAGCACATGCAGGACTTCAAGGCGTTCGCCGAAGAAGGAAAGGACGTCCGCGAAGTGAAGGCCTGATCTGCGTCGCCCCGGGCAGGGCGGCCGCGATACCGGCGGCTCCGTCCGCAGGGGCACCGGCAGGTGCGCATCCGTCCCCGTTCGGGGAACGCGCGAAGTTCTGGAGGGGCGGGTCTGACGACGGCCGCGGTCGTACTCGGGCGGTCCGGTTCTGAGGCGAGGTGGCAGGATGGCGCGGTGTTCGACTCTCTGCGGGAACCGTGGCTGCGCGGCATCGCCCTCAATCCGGCGGCGCCCTCCGACGTACTGGTACGGCTGTTGGACCGGGCGGCCGGTGAAGCCGGCCTGCTGATGTGCGAGGGCCGGGACCTGCCTGACGCCGTCATCGACGCGGTCCTGCGCCATCCGGACTACGTCGTCCGCCGCACGCTCGCCCGCAACCGGTACGTCGACCCGGCTCGGCTCGCCCCCTTGGCGACGGACCCGTCGGGGATCGTCCGCGGGTGGCTCGCCTCCGGCCCCCGCCCCCGGTACGACACCCGCTGGGTCCGACCGCTGCCGGACGACATCCTCGTGACCCTCCTGATGGCCCAGGACGCGGGCGAGGACGGCAAGGTCACCGAGAAGGAGATCGTCTGGGAGCTTGATTCGTCCCGGCAGATCCCGCTGTCCTTCTTCCGCTCCATCGCCGGCCACAAGCATCCCGAACTCCGCATACGGGCGACTTGGAGGTGGGAGTCACTCACGCCGGCGCAGCGGGCGGGGCTGCTCGACGATCCGGACCCCGCGGTCCGTGAAGCGGCGCACGACAGGAACTGGGTGGCGGATCCGGAACGGGTGGAGGCCAGGCTGCCGTCCTTCGGCTCGCGCAACGCATTCCTGTTCGACACGTGTGCGTTGTCCCCCGCGCTCGTCGAGCAGTGCTTCGCGGACGGCACGGTGCTCCCCTTGGCCCGGAACCCGTACACCCCGGCCCACGCCCTCGCCCGGCTCGCCCGACACCCCGAGGCGGAGGTCCGTGCGTCGGTTGCCGTCCGGCCCGACGTGGGACCGGATCTGGCGGCGGAGTTGGGGGAGGACCCGGACGAGTACGTGCGGATGTGCGCGCGGCTCCACCCCTTCCCCCGTACCTGGGCGGAGTACAGGGCGGTCGATCAAGTCGTCGGGCACGGTCCTGACTGCACCTGCCCGATCGGCGAGCCGTTCAACAAGCCGGATAGCGAACCGGGCGTCGGGCCGTCTCCCGACTGGTTCGCCTCCTGCGCGGTGTCCGAGGAACCGATACTGCGCCGGGTTGCGGCAAGTTGGCCCGGCCTGCCGGCGGAGCTCGCTGAAGCGCTCGCGAAGGACGACGACGAGGAGGTGAGGATCCGGCTGGCCTGCCACCACCCGATGGCTCCGCCGCAGCTCCTCCTGGATGTCTTCGTCACCCGCCGGGCCCACCGTCCGCACCTGCGGGACCTGCCCGCGTTCCCCCGTACCGGCTGGGCTCACCTCGCCAACCACCCGGATCCCGAGGTACGGACCCTGGCCGCAGCCGATCCTGCCCTGCCCGACCCCCCGGTGGAGGACCCCGACGCGTCGGTGCGCCTGGCAGCGGCCACCAATCCCGGCCTGTCACCGGACGTCCTGGAGACCCTCCTCGCCGACCCCCGTACCGCCGGGGGCGCTGCGGCCAATCCGGCCCTCCCCGTTCCGCGCATGCACGCACTCCTCGACCACTGCCTGAACGGCGCCGCCGCTCCGCCGGGGGCCATGGAGCGCTGACAGCCTCCGGGGACCATCGACTGGCGTCGACACACCAGACCGGCGGCGCGCTCGACCATCCAGGACGGAACCGTCTCGCGCGGTCGCGGCCGGCATGTCGAAATGGGAGGGGCGGCTCCGACGTCCCCTACGAGAGCCCCGGACCCGGGACTCGCGAGCAGAAGGAGCGGCACCCCATGAAGTACATGCTGATGGTCCTCGGCAAGCAGGACGACTACGAAGCCATGGCCGGCCGGGCGAGCGCCGACAGCCCCGCTTGGTCGCAGACGGAGCTCAAGGCCATGTACGACCACATGCAGGCGCTGAACGACGACCTCGCCGAGTCCGGCGAGTGGGTCGACGGCCAAGGCCTCACCGCCCCCCGCCATGCCCGGCTGGTCACGGCGGGCTCCGACGGCACCCCGGTGGTGTCCGACGGTCCCTACGGAGAGTCCAAGGAGGTGCTCGCCGGGTACTGGATCGTCGACGTCGCCGACTTCGCCCGCGCCGCCGAGATCGCCGCGCGCGCCTACGCCTGTCCCGTCCCCGAGGGCTCCCCGAACTACCCCGTCGTCGTCCAGCCCGTCGACGAGGGGACCGGGCCGCAGATGTGACGGCGGACCCCGCGCCCCCCGCCGAGGACCTGCTGCGCCGGCTGGCGCCGCAGGTCCTCGGCGCGCTCATCCGCCGGTACGGCCACTTCGACGCCGCCGAGGACGCCGTCCAGGAGGCCCTGCTCGCCGCGGCCCGCCAGTGGCCCCGCGAAGGGCGCCCCGCCAACCCGCGCGGCTGGCTGATCCGCGTGGCCTCCCGCCGCCTCGTCGACGAGCTCCGCGCCGAGGACGCGCGCAGACGCCGCGAGGAGAAGGCCGCCGCGCTGACCCCGCGCGACGCGTTCACCGCGCCGCCGCCGGGCGAGAGCCGCGCCCCGGCGGAGGACGACACCCTCAGACTGCTCTTCCTCTGCTGCCGCGCCGAACTCGCCCCGGCCGCCCGTATCGCGCTGACACTGCGCGCGGTGGGCGGCCTGACCACCGCCGAGATCGCCCGCGCCCAGCTGGTGCCCGAGGCCACGACGGCGCAACGGATCAGCAGGGCCAAGCGCCGGATCAAGGAATCGGGGACGCCGTTCGGCATGCCGGACGAGGAAGAGCACGCCGAGCGCCTCGCGGACGTGCTCCAGGTGCTCTACCTGATCTTCAACGAGGGCTACACCGCCAGCTCCGGCCGCGACCTCCAGCGCGCCGACCTCGCCGCCGAGGCGATCCGACTCACCCGGGCCGTCCACGCGCTGCTGCCAGCCGACGGCGAGGTGTCCGGCCTCCTCGCCCTGATGCTCCTCACCGACGCCCGCCGAGCGGCCCGTACCGGCGCTGACGGAAGCCTGATCCCCCTCGCCGACCAGGACCGCACGCGCTGGGACCGCGCCGCCGTCACCGAGGGGGTGGCCCTGGTCAGCGAGGCCCTCACGCGCACCAGGCTCGGCCCCTACCAGCTGCGCGCCGCCATCGCGGCCGTCCACGACGAGGCGGCGAACGACGCGGACACCGACTGGACCGAGATCCTCGGCCTGTACGAACTGCTGCTCCGCATGGTCCCGGGGCCCGTGGAGCGGCTCAACCACGCGGTCGCGGTGGCCATGGTGCACGGGCCGGGCCCCGCCCTGGCCCTGCTCGCCGCCCTGGAGGACGACGAGCGCATGGCCGGTCACCACCGGCTGGAGGCCGTACGGGCCCACCTGCTGGAGCGTGCCGGCGACCGGGAGGCGGCGCGCGCCGCCTACACCAGGGCCGCCGCGCTCACGCTCAGCCTCCCCGAAGCCCGCTACCTCCGGTCCCGGGCCGTCCGGCTCGCGTAGGACCGACCCGGAGCGTAGGCCCGCGGACGGCGGCGGTACGGGGCTCCGCCGGTGACGGGGAAAACGCGTCCGCATGACGGACACCGCGCACGGTTGATGCTCCTATTGGCAGTCAAGGGGGCCCGAGAACCTGGTGGTGGTCCGGTCAGGTTTGGTAGGGGTGAAGGGCGACGCTCTCCGATCCGACGTTGATCTCAACCCAGGACTCGTCCAGGCCGCTGGGGATCGGTGCTGCCAGATCGAACAGCACAGACCAGGGGCCCATCTTGAGATGTGCGGCGCCGTCTTCCGTGTGGTGGAGGAGGCCGCGCATGATCACCCGGTCGCCTTCCTGTCGGAGTTCCGCCTCGGCAGAAGAGGCCAGCCGGGTGTTCTGGCCCCAGTGGACGTCGTCGTCGACGGTCCATTCGACAAGGTGCTGGCCGTCTGCCTCTTGCGGGTCACCGCCCCAGAGCACCACGACGGACCCGATGGGGGTGTGAACCCGAACTGTCATGGGCCGCTGCGAGGTCTGCGGCAGGCTCTGCGTGCGGACGAACATCGCCTCATCATCCATGACGTGGCGTCTCAGGGACGAGGAGTTGTTCGGTGGCCGAGGTTAAGCGGCGGTGAGCCAGTCGCGGTAGGCGTTTGCGAGGTCGTCGTCGCGGCGTGTGCCGCGTTCTATGCAGGAGATCACCGCAGGCCAGACGCCGAAGTGTTCTGCGACGGTGGTGAGGGTGATGTTCTTGGCCTGGCGTGCGGGTCGGAGGTCGGCGATGTCCGGGACGGCGACGGGCGTGGTGAGGTAGCGGAAGATCTCCCGGGCGATCGCCCGCTTGAGCAGGCGGATGATCTCCTTCTTTGTGCGTCCGGCGGCGGTCTGACGGGCGACATATTCACGGGTGCGGGCGTCGCTCGACATACGGACGAGAGCGATGCGGTAGAGGGCTGAGTTCGCTCCGCGGTCGCCGCCCCGGGAGAGACGGTGGCGGTTGGTCCTGCCGCTGGAGGCGGGGACGGGCGCGACGCCGCAGAGGGCCGCGAAGGATGCCTCCGTGCGCAGGCGGTCAGGGTTGCCGCCGGCGGTCACCAGCAGCTGGGCCGCGGTGTCGGGGCCGACACCGAACGCGGCGCGCAGGCCGGGGTTGTGCTCGGTGGCGGCAGCGTCCAGGGCCGTGGTGAGGGTGTCGTGTTCTGCGGTCAGGGCCTGGACCCGGCGGGCGAGGGTCTTCAGGGCGGTCAGGAGGGCGACGCGCGGTCCATCGCCCGTGGGACGGAGTCGGGAGATCGCGTCGACCTGCGTCTTGCCGCGTAGAGCGGTGTACTTGACGCGGATGTCGTCCGGGGCGGTGATGAGGATGTGCGTGATCTGGTTCAACGTGGCGGTGCGGGCTTTGACGGCGGACCGTGCGGCGTTGTGGAGGGCGCGCATCCCGCTGACGGTGTCGTCCTTGGGTATGACCGATGCCCGGCCGGACAGAGCGGCGCGGGCGGCTGCGTAGGCGTCGATGGGATCGGTTTTGCCGATCCGGCGCCGTTCGGCCTTGTCGGGCCGGTTGACCTCGATCACGGTGAGGCCCGAGTGTCGGGCGGCGCGGGTGAATCCGAGGCCGTAGGAGGAGGTGCCCTCGACGCCGACGGCGGTCACCGTGCCGTGGGCGTTCAGGAACGCGATCGCCGCGGCGTATCCGGCTGCCGTGGTGGGGAACTCGGCGTCGGTGACGTGGCCGCCCCGGTCGGTGATGACAGCGACGTGGATCGTGTCCGCGTGGGAGTCCACTCCGCCGAACACCGCATCCAGTTCTGCGGTGGGCGTGGTTATCGCTGTCATCCTGTGAGCTGCCTTCCCGGGCCGGAGGTGACACCGGCAGGGTGGGTCAGACAGGACATTGAGGGGGCCTCTGGCCAAGCTCCTATCAGGTCATGTTCCACCTGGCCGGAGCCATGGAGAACGGGTCCCGGCAGCCGGACAGAACAACCGCAGGACAGCCCAGCAGGGCGTCAGTCAGACCCTGAGCCACGACCACCGGAACCCGCTACGAGTATCAATGTCAGACCCCCCGCCTACTCTTGATCACGTGAGCCCGACCTCTGACACCACGACCTCCGGGACCCTGTCCCCCCTCGCGGCCGACCGCCCCCTCGCCGAGATCAACGCCGACATCCGGGGCCTCTTCGCCCGCGCCGAGGGCCGGCTGTCCGACGCGGAGCGGATCCGGCACGCGACGCTGCTGCTGGAGTGGGCCGCGGCGATACGGGCTTCGGTCGTACCGGCCGCGTAGGACGGGCGCTTCCGCCGACGGCGGCCCCGCCGCGCACCCCCCGCACCGTGAGGCGCGCACCGGAACGGCTCCTGCCGCGCCCTCCGCGTTTCGGCCATCAAGGGCCTGGATCAGGCCAAGTGGCGCAAACACCTCCTCCCGCCCGGCCCGCTTTGGGAAGCTGCTCCCGCCGGATCGAGTCCGCGGAAACGGTCGAGGACCGGATCGGTCCGGCGGTGAGGAAAGGTCCGTGGTGCGAGTGGACTTACTGTTCGGCATCGCTGAAAAAGTCGTCGTCGCCGCCTCGGCCTCGACGCTCTCTCTTGTAGGAATGCGCCTGTTCAGACCTCGCATCACACTCTCCCCCGATATCGCGGCCAAATGGTCCGTGGAAGGGCAGGGGCTCCGGTACAGCATGAAGTTGGTCAACAGGAGCCGGCGCATGCTCGTGGATCTGAGATTCGAGCTGGTCCTCGTCTACGAGAACGCCGAGGGCAGGAACAAGACCAAGCTGATCATGCGCGACCGCCCGGACCCGATGTCCATCAAGGGGCGCAGTTGGCGCAAGCAGACCGAGAACGTCTCCGGCGTGTACACCGTCGCCTACAGCGAGGACATCCTGGCCCTCGTCGCCGCGCGCACGCTCGCCGGCACCCGACCGGCGCATTTGCGGTTCCGGTGCTTCGCTCGCGACGGGATGTCCGGCATCGGGAAGCAGTTCGAGATGAAGTACGAGGGGCCCCTGGAGCGCATCCTCTACGGCAGTTTCGAGAAGGGGAAGAGCCGCCGGGTGATCCGCGAGGAACCGCACGAGGGCTGGACGCGCAAAATGGCGCTCTTCGCGCCGGACGCGTCGCCGGCTGACAGCGGGTTGCGGGCCCCGGCCGTCGCCACGGGCGGGAAGGCGGACGGAACAGCTTCCGAAACGGTTCCGGGACGGCGCGCCGACGGGGACCGGGCTCCGGGCTCCCTCGGGCGCGACCCCCACGGGGACCAGGCCCCGGCCACCCTCCGGCGCGACCCCGACGGCGACACGGCCCCGGACACCGCCGCGCTGGATGCCGGGCCGTCCGACGGGGACGCCGAGCCGGCCCGTTGAGCACCGTGGGGCTGGGCCGGGGGAGTGCGTCCGGCCTCCGGCTCAGCCCCCGACGACCGTCCGCACACGGGCCACGAATTCCTCGTCCGGCCGCCTGAGGTCGTCGCCGAGATGGTCGAGTACTCCGGCGTCCCGCAGGAGTTCCAGCCGGTGGAGCGGCCACTTCGAGCTCATCAGCAGGTCGTGGTCGTCCGGACGGGCGCTCAAGTGCCGGCCGAGCATGCGGAAGCCCGCCAGGTACACGTGGTCCTTGACGAAGCCTCCCGGCTCCGACGTGTCGACGAGGCCGCGTTTCACCCGCACGGCCACATCGAAGGCGGTGACCACCGATGCGTACGGCGCGAGGGCCTCGACCACGTCGGTGAAACTCCCGCGCAGCGCCGCGTCCACGGCCACCACACGCAGGGCGAACCGCCGGTCGAGCGCGCCGCCGTTCGCCGCCCGCTGCTCGTTCCAGACGGCGAACCCCTCCTCGGTGGCCGTGTGCCCGGAGAGTTGCAGGCCCAGTATCCGCGCCCCCCGCACGGCGTTGACCCACCGGAAGACGTGCGTGCCTATCTCGTGGACGACGAGCCGTACGAGTTCGTCCCGCGAGAGCCGGATGTCGGGCCGGATCCGTACGGACCGGTCGGCTGTCGACACGCTCATGCGGGCGGCCGCGCCGGGTTTGAGGCGTACCGTCCAGTCCGTCAGCCGCTCCCGCGCCAGGACGGCCGTGATCGCGGACGCGGCGGCGGCCGCGTTCAGCACCGGCTCCTCCTCCTCCGGGCTGTGTGCCCGCTCCTGGTCCGGTCGCGGGTCCGGCCGTTCGGAAGCCCCTTCGAGGACGGCGAGCGCGTCGGCGAGCAGTGCCTCGTCCGGAGCGCCGTTCTCCCGCGTCGTGGCCTCCGTGATCCGCGCGCCGTCATGACTCGCGCAGGCCAGGTACCTGTCCAGGTGCCGCGCGGCCTCCTCCGCGATCAGCCGGTGCCAGGGGTCGTCGTGCGCCGCGCCCTCGGCGACGATCTCCCGCAGGGCCCGCGACGCGCTCCCGTCGGCCTCGCGGTAGGTGAACCTCGGGCTGTCCGGAACGCCCCGCCCGGCGGCGCGGAGGAAGCGCTCGCGGTGGCCTTCGAGGTCGTCGGGGAGCACCACCGCCAGCAGCGACAGTCCGGCGGTGGCGGCCTTGTACCGGCCGGCCGCCGAGTCGGCGCGCCGCATCCGGTCGATCTCGGGGTTCACGCCTGGGTGCTCCGTACGTCGCGGCCGTGGTGGTCGCCCGGTCATCGGCGACGGCCGCGCCCGAGCCTGCTCCAGCTCCCTGTCCCCCTCTCTGTTCCCATCTGTTCGACTACTAAGCGGCAAGACCGTTCCCCGGACGCGCCGTTCGGGCCATCGCGCCCCGGCCGTCACGGGCCGTCGGCGTCCACCGCGCGGGCGCGCAGCCGCCGCTTGTCGGGCTTGCCGCGTTCGGTCAACGGGATGTCCGTCACCCAGAACACCGCTGTGGGCCGGTGCGCGGGGGCCAGGGCCCGCTCCACCAGGTCGCAGGCCTCCTCGGCCGCGACCGGGTCCGGTGCGCGGTCCGGCGCCGGGACCAGGAAGGCGCACACCTCCTCCCCCGTCAGATCACTGTGCCGGCCCACCACCGCGGCCCGCGCCACCGCCGGATGCCGGGCGAGCGCGGCCTCGACCGGTACGCAGTACACGTTCTCCCCGTCGACCATCACCACGTCCTTCACCCGGTCGTCGAGGTACAGGTACCCGTCCCCGCCCAGGTGCCCGACGTCGCCCGTCCGCAGCCATCCGTCGCGCAGCGCCTCGGCCGTCGGCCCGGGCCGGTTCCAGTAGCCGGCCATCATCGCCGCCGACCGCGTCCACACCTCTCCGGTGCTCCCCGCCGGCACCGCCGCGCCACTGGCGTCCCGTACGTCGACCTCGACCCCCGCGACGGGCCGCCCGACGGAGGCGAGCAGCTCCGGCCGGTCCGCGACGGCCGCGTCGTGGTCGGCGGGGGTGAGCCGGCAGACCACCGCGGACTCGTTCATGCCGTAGCCCTGCTGCCACCGCCCGCCCCAGCGGGTCACCGCCTCCCGCAGCCGTTCGGGGTGCACGGGAGAGTCCCCGTACGAGATCCGCTCCAGTCCGGGCACGCCGTCGGCCGTGACGGGATCGTCCAGCAACCGGTAGATCATCGAGGTCGTCAGGTACGTGGCCACCGGGCCCAGCCGCAGGCACGCCGCGGCGAATCCCGCGGGCGTGAAGGGTTCCAGGATCTCCACCCGCCCCCCGGCCCGCAGCTGCTCCAGGCACCGGCCGCCCGACCGCTGGGCCAGCGAAGTGACGGACAGGTAGACCGACTTGGCCCACTCCGGGTCCCGTACGGTGTTCCGCGCGGCCATCGCGGCGAAGGTGGAGGCCACCCCCTTGGGCCGCCCGGTGGTGCCGCCGGTGTAGGTCACCCGGGCCACGTCCTCCTCGCGCGCCCGCACCGCCACGGGCACGGGATCGCGCAGGGCCGCCCGGCGCAGGGCCTCGTCCAGCGCCAGCTCGGGGACCCCGGTCCGGGGCACGGGAGCCTCGTGCAGCACCAGGTCCGGCCGGCAGTCCCGCAGGATGAACTCCAGCCCGTACAGGGCCGGTCCGGCGATGACCTGGGTCAGCCGTGCGCCCAGGAGGTGCGCGGCGAGGCGTACCCACAGCACCTCGGGCCGGTTCCGGGTCGCCACGCAGGCCAGGCCCGAGCCCCGCCCCACACCGGCGTCCGCGAGCACCCCGGCCAGCCGGTACACGCGGTCCAGCACCTCCGCGTAGCACTCGACACCGGATCCGGGTCCCGGTCCGGACCCCGAACCGGGTCCCGGTGCTGATCCGGTGCTGATCGCCGGCCGCTCCGCGTACCGCTCGAACGCCGCCACCAACTCCGTGACATACCGCGATCGCCCATTCATCACCCAGGTCCCCCTCTCCCTCGCCCGTTTCCCGCGGCCGATCGGGTGAAACGGCGCAACCCGCCGGGGGGCCGCGCGTTGATCACTGTGCTCACCCCCGTGCACTCGTGCAACAGAAGGACGATGATGATCAAGAAGATGATGGCCACCGCCGCCGCCACCGCCTCCATCCTCGGTGCGGGCGCCGCGCTGGCCGCTCCGGCCATGGCCATCGGCAACGACAACGGGATCAACACCGTCAACGGCAACGGTTCCCAGCAGATCTACGGCAACCAGCAGACCCACGGCGACCTGAGCCCGCAGCTCAGCCTGGTCCAGGGCACCCTGAACAAGCCCTGCATCGGCCTGCCGGCCAAGCTCAACGTCCAGTCGGTCCTCGCCCTGGTCAACGTCGGTGTCCAGGACATCAACGTCCTGTCCAACCCGCAGAACCAGCAGTGCGTCGAGAACTCCACCCAGGCCAAGGGCGACGAGCCGCTCTCGCACATCCTCAGCAACATCCCGGTGCTGTCGGGCAACCTGTCGAGCGGCAGCTGACACGCTTCCCCTTTACGAGCCGGGGCCTCCGACGCTTGCGCGAGTGCCCACGGGGCCCCGGCTTGCCCCACCCGGACCCGCGGATCCGACCCTTCCGCATGGGCACCCGACACGACGCACGAGCCTCCCGCCGACCGGAGCGGGAGGCTCTTCGGCGTCCGGGAGCCTCTACGGCGCGAGCTCCTCGCGCGGTACGTGCCGTCAGCCGGCCGAGGGCCGGGCGAGGCGCTCGACGCGGGTCAGGAACTCGGTGGGATGGAAGGGCTTCGCGAGGCAGTCGTCCACACCCGCCTCCCGTGCGCGGGCCGTGCACTCGGGGTCCGCGGGCGGCAGGGCCAGGATCGGTGTCCGCCCGAGGGAGGGGTGCCGGCGGACCTCCTCGAACAGGGCCACCTCGTCCAGCCCCGGCCCGGTGCGCTCGCACACCAGCAGGGCGATGGCGCCGTCGCCCTCCAGCAGGGCGACGGTGTCCGCACCGCTCCCGCCGTCGACCACGGCGAACCCCCGGCCGACCAGCAGGCGCTCCAGCAGAACCCGGAGCGTGCGGTCCTTCGCCACGAGAAGGATCTTGCCCGGGGTGTCGCCGCTCATCGTGTGCCTCATCGTCTGCGTCTTCGTACGCGTCTTCGTCCGCGTGCTCTGCTCCCGACGAGCGTACGAGAAGGACAGGCCCGCCCGTACCGCCCGCCCGTACCGCCCGCCCGTACCGCCCGCCTGGCGCGGGCCGGGCGACACGGCCGAAGGGGGCGGGGTCCTTGCCAGCCCGCGGGGGGCGTGTCTAGCTTCGGGCATGACCACTGAGCCGCAGCGCTTCGAGATCCTGCTGGTGCCCGAGCACATCGAGAACCTGGGCCGCGCCAAGGCGACGGACAAGGCCCTGCGGTCCGCCGTCGTCGAGGCGACCGGCGGGATGGGCGCCTCCGGATACCCCCGCTACCGCGGTGAAGGACTGGAGGCGGACATCGATCCGCGCACGCGCACCGTGGAGGCGCTGCTCGTCGACGGCGCGGAACTGGACTACGGACTGAAGGCCGTCATCGCTCCCGAGCCGGACCCGCACGGCGGGCGATGAGCGCACGACGCCGGGCGGCTAACCCCTCGGACCGGCGCTCCGCCCGGCGGCCGCCTCACCGTAGCCGTGGAGCGCCCGCCGCGGAGTCGGCCGCCCCTCCGCACCCGGGATGCGGCCGCGCCGGTCCGGGCGGACCCTGGACCCATGTCGCACCAGGAACCCCCACCCGGCTGGGGGCAGCCTCCACCCCAGCCGGCGGGCAAGCGCAATACGGGCAGGATCGTCGGCTTCTCGTGCCTGGGCCTGATCGCACTGTTCGTCGTCCTGGTCGCCGCCGTCCTGCTCATCGGCGGTACCAGCGACCCGACTCCAAAACCGGCCCCGCGCACCCCCTCGCACCCGGCAGGCCACTCCGCGGCCCCGGAGCGCGGCACCGCGGGAGACGTACGGATCACCAAGTGCGCACTCGACTCCACGCTGGACTGGGCCGATGCCCGCCTCCTCATCGAGAACCGGTCCAGCAAGACCAGCGACTACTCCGTGCAGATCGAGTTCGTCAACGCGGCCGGCAAGCGCCTCGGCGACGCCTACGCCTCCGTCGACGCCCTGGCGTCGGGCCAGAGCGCCGAGGTGACGGCGCAGGGCCTGGACCGCATCACGGAACCGATCACCTGCCGCATCGTCGACATCGACCGCTGGGCCTCCTGACCGGCCGACCGGCACCCGGCGAACGGCGAAGCCCCGCCGGGACATTCCCGACGGGGCCTCGTTGCATCACTACCGCGGGTTTACAAGTCCTTCCGGCGGGGCCCCTGATGCCCCGAGATCTCTTATCGGAGCGCCTTACGGGCTTGTAAATTCGCGGCCTGATGTCCCATTTTCGTTGACCGAGAGCAGGGCGCTCTCGATCGCATCGCGAAGATGCGAACGCGCGTTTCCTGCGTCAGCCTTTCCCAGCAGGATCGGAAGGAATTCCGCATCGGGATAGCCATCCCCCTCGGCATCCTTCATTGCCCACACCTGCAGCCAGATGGCGATCATCATCTCATTGCAAGCTCGGGCTCGTTGCAGCGCGTCCGACGACTCCTCCGAGAAAATGAAGCGTGCTGATGTGCCCAGCCGATGCCCCAGGGCGAGCAGGAACGCTTCCTTGGACTCGGACTCCAGCACCGCAAGCACTCGATCTCGAATGTTCATTGATCCATGTCCCAGAAATCCTCGTCCGTCATCGGCTGGTTGCTGCCAAAGGGTTCGCGAGGCAAGGAATCAACATCGTATCCACGATCCCGCAGAACCTTGATTCGAGTGTTCCCGTTCGCGATCGTCCCGTCCGGCTTCACTCGCAGCGCCTCCCTCGCTCCCGGCCGCAATGAGAAGAGGATATCCTCCGTGTCCTGCTTGCCCCAGAAGTCCAGTGAACTCTTGTCGAGCGAACTGTCAGGGTGCAACGACTTCAGAGGCGGATCGCAAGGGCCGGAATTGTGGACGAGGACCGGCGTGGCCGCCGCCAGCACATAGTACGTGTGGAGGGATGCGACGGTCAGGTTGTAGGTGCGCTGCTCGGACTCGAAAGCGCGGGTGGCCTTCAGAGTGACGGCGGAGCCGTCGTCCGTGCGGAGCGTGGAGCCGGGGCGCAGGGCGGCGGCGTCGGTCCAGGTCCGGTCCGACTCGGACCAGAACGGGTGGTGGCCGGTGGTGACGACCGAGGAGGCCGTGGCACCGGTGGCCAGGGTCAGTTCGACGTAGTCCTTGTCGTTGTCCGTGGAGATGACCGCGGATACCGGCTGGGCTTCAGTCCTACCCGTTTCCGGATCGGTGGCGAGGACCAGGTCACCGTTCTCCAGGTCCTCGATCGCCTTCGAGCCGCCGTCGGCCAGCAGGACGACTGTGCCTGCCGGGAAGCTGTTCGCCGCGTTGATGAGGCATTGGATGGGTACCCCGCCCTTGCCCTTCTTCATCGAAGCCTTGATGCCCTTGAACACGACCTTGGCGACCTTGCCGAGGCCGAAGGTGGCCGCGGAGATGCCGACGTCGACGGAGAGGTCGATGGCCGCGTCCTTACAGGCCTCACCGCTGCCGTTCCAGCAGTCGATCGGATTCCTCAGGCCGATCACTTCGAGGTAGTCGACGTCCGCCGTACCACCCATCCAGCCCATTTGACCGGCTGCGCCGCAGAAGCCGTTCGTGTCGTCCGCAGGTGACAACCTGGTGCTGCACGTCATGCGGGTCCAGGTCTGCAGATCCTGTTCGTAGGCGTGCTTGGCGCTGGCGAACCGGTACTTCGCGATCATCTCCGCGTGCGTGGGAACGTACTGGCCGTTCACCGTGATCGACTTGCCCTGCTTCTTGACGGTGACCTGAGCACCCTTGCCGCCCGCGCTGCCGTTGCCCGTAGGGGTGGGCGGCTTGGGCGCGTTCTTCGTCTTGTAGTCCGGGTCGTAGTCGCCGTAGGTGCCGTTGCTGCCGGAGCAGTACCCGGCCCCGAAGCAACTCTCCAGACCCGTCGGGTCGCTCTGGTTGATCGGGTCGCCGTTGGAGTACGTGTACCCGTTCATCTGGAGCGGGTCGGCGATGTCGATGACCGGGTCGACCGAGAGGAAGCGGCCGGTCGAGGGGTCGTACTCGCGGGCCCCGATATGGGTCAGGCCCGTGGTGTTGTCGTCGGTGCCCACCCCCAGGAAGGTGCGCTTGTCGGGCCACTGGTTCTGCTCCCCGCCGCGGACGTTGCCGTACGGGTCGAACTTGCGGCGGCTGATCGCCTGGCCGGCGGCCTGGTCGATGGAGGTGGTGCCGGTGCCGTGGTGGTCGGACACGGTGACGGTGAGCGTGTGGCCGGTCGTCTTGCCCAGGGTGCGCCGGATCGTGGTGGGGCTGCCGGGGCTGCCGTAGTACCGGACGGCGTCGATCGCCTGTCCGGCCTTGTTCACGGTGATCTGGGCCTCGCCCAGGGAGAGGGTCCGGCTGGAGCCGGTCTCCTGGATGAGGCGGTTGCCGTCGGCGTCGTGGATGTAGGTGGTGGTGTCGCCGAAGGACCACTGCTGGTTGGGGCCGCCTGCGCAGGCGAACAGGATCAGGTCCGTACCGTCGGTGGTGGTGCCGCCCGGAACGTCCACGCAGGTGTTCGTGGCCGGGTTGTGCAAGGTCTTGTCGGCAGGCCGGTACACGAACTTCTGGGACGGGGTTCCGTCGCACACGGCCAGGCGGACGGCGCCGCCCCGGTCGGCCAGGCACTTGTCCAGGACCCGTACGGTGTCGCCCGACAGACGGAACTGCTGGGCCTTCGACTCGTTGCAGGTCCACAGCTGGATCGCGCTGCCGTCAGTGGTCCGACCGCCGTCGAGGTCCAGGCACTTGCCGGCCAGTCCGGTGACCGCGAACTTGCCGATACCGGGGCTGACGGCCTTGGTCAGCTTGTTCTGCCGGTCCCATTCCAGGGTCTGGGTGTCGCCGCCGATGGTGCGGCGGGTCGTGTTGCCCGCGGCGTCGTACCCGTACGTGGAACGCAGCGAGACGGTGGAGCCCGGGTCCCGGGTGACCGCGTCGACCTGGGTCAGCGCGTGCGGCTTGGTGGTGACGGGCGGCTGGGAGCCGCCGCCGGGGACGGTGACGCCGTAGGAGTACGTGTACTCGTCGTCGAGCGCCGGATCGGTCAGGTCGTGCGAGGTCAGCTTCGTGCGGTTGCCGATCGTGTCGAACGTGTACGACTGGCGGTAGCCGTCGCCGTCCGGGCCGGCGGTGACATCGTCCTTGACCGGGCCCGTGCAGGTCTTGCCCGTCCAGGCCTGGGTGAGCTGGCCCATCGTGTCCTGCGTGAAGCACTGGCGGTCGACCCTGCCGCCGGGCTGCGTGTCCGTGATCGAGTTGATGTTGCCGACGACGTCGTAGGCGTACGCCAGCGCGCTGACCCGGTTGTGGTTCGCCGTCTCCCGGTCGGTGATGGATTCCTTGAGCCGCCCCGTGTTCCGGTTGTACAGGCTGGTGGCCCAGACGCGGGTCGGGGCATTGCCCGACGCCGTGCGCAGCACCTGGCCGAAGGGGCTGTAGACCGTGTCTGCCGTGTACCAGGACAGGCCCGACGTGGTGACCGCGGCGCCGTCGGCGTTGTACCGGGTGATGAGCTTTTCGGCGGCCAGCCCGCCGGGAGTGGCGGGGAGCCCGATCGACTGTGCCTTGCCTGTGCGCGTGTAGGTGTTCGTGTAGCTGTAGGTACCGGCCAGACCGGTGGTGGCCGGGGTGTCGGGGATGACGGTCTTGGTTCCCGTGGGCCGGTACTCGCTGTCGTAGCCGGTCACCGCCGAGACGAAGCCCTTGCCGTTCTCGTCGAGTCGCGTGGCCGCGACCGGCTTCCCCTTGCCGCCCGGAAGAGTGTCGAAGGTCCAGGTCGCCACCAGGCGGCCGTCCGACGTGTCGTCCCGCTGGGCCACCTTGCGGCCGAGGGCGTCGTACTTGAAGTGCTGGGCCCGCCCTGTGGCATCACGGCTCCAGGTGACCTGGTCGAGGTCGCTGTGGACGAACTCGGCCTTGCCCAGATCGGGGTCGACGGCGGTCTTCTGGTTACCGCGCGCGTCGTACGTGTACGTCCAGCTGTTCGAGGCGGCGTCGGTCACCTGGGCGAGGTTGCCGCGCACGTCGTAGGCGTACGTGGTGTCACGCCAGGTCATCGGGCTGCTCGTGGTCAGGGCGTGCTGCGACTTGACCGTCCGGCCGAGTGCGTCGGCCGTGGTCTTGACGGCCTTGCTGCCCTGGAGCGGCGTCGGGCTCGCACCGGCCGACATGGCCGTGCGGGTCAGGACCCAGTCGCCCCCGTATTCCGTGGTGGTGGAGTAGGGGGTCTGGGTGGCGTCGCTGTACAGGTTGGTCGAACGTACGACGCGGCCGAGGCCGTCGTAGGCGGTCTGCGTGGAGCTGGGGACATGGAAGACGGTCTCCGGGACGAAGATCTTCTTCTCGGGCTCGCCCTCGGCGTAGTAGCTGTTGTCGACCTGGCGGACGGTGCCGTTGGCGCTGTGCAGGGTGTCGACGACCAGGCGGCCGCCGCCCAATCCCTCGGTCTGGTTCTGGCGCGGGCGGAGCAGTCCGTCGAAGAGGGCCACGGCGTTCTCGTACGTACCGTTGTCACGCAGGGTCCTGCTCGTGACGACGGTCGGCTCGTGTTCGCTGACCTGGTACGCGAACGTGTGCGAGGCGAGGTCCGAGGCGGGGTTCTGGGACGGGGTCCAGACCGCCGTGACACGGCCGAGGCCGTCGTATGTCTGGGTGACCTTGCGCCCGTTCGCGTCGGTGGTCTCCAGCGCGCTGCCGCGGCCGGGGTCGACCTTGGTGGTCGTGGTGTGCCCGAGCGCGTTGGCCGTCGTCACGCTGAACGGCGTGCCGGTGGCCGGGGTGAAGACGGAGGACGTCGGGTTCCCCGCCGCGTCGGAGACCTTGGTCACGCGGCCATAGGCGTCGTACTCGGTACGGCTGGTGGTGACCCATCCGGTGCCGGCCCCGTTCAGGGTATCGACCTGGACGGGATTGCCCTTCACCGGGGCGACGCCGAAGGCGTTCAGCGCGTCGTAGGACGTGCGGGCGTCGGCGAGCACGGTTCCGGCCGCGGTCTGGGTGCAGTCGCCGGCGGTGCTGCGCACATGGTGGGCGAGGCCGATGAGGTGCGCCGCCGTGTTGTGGACGTAGCTGGAGGTCGAGCAGGTGACTTCCTCGGTCGTCCAGCCTGTGCCGTTGGAGCTGAGGGTCTCCATCTGACTGCTCGTCGGCAGACCGTACGCCGGGTCGTAGGTGTTCCGGGTCCGGGAGAGGAAGGTCCGGCCGCCGCTGACGGCCCGAACCTTCTCCTGCCGCTCCGTGCCGACGCGGTACGCCTTCAGGTCCGTTGTGCCGGGCCTGGCCAGGGACGCGGTCTCCTTGCTCGTCGGCCAGGTCAGCTCACGCGAGTGGACTGCGCCGTCGGCCTTCGTGAAGGTGATCGTCTCGGCCGCGAGCCCCTGGTAGCTGGGCAGGTCCTCGCCGAGATCCTGGGTGCCGGTGGAGTCCTTGACGTAGACCTTCGCGCGGCCGCCGTCGCCGGACATGCCGCGGAAGAACCTGACCCGGTTCTGCGTCTGCTCGGTGGCGTCCGGCTTGCCCGTGTTCTCGGTGACGCCCTTGCGGATCAGTACCGAGGCGTAGCCGCGCCACTGGTTGTAGGTGCGCAGCTCGGGCTTGGACCACTCGTCCGTGTCCTTGCCCCAGGCGGCGCCGCCCTCGTAGGTGTAGCTGGTGGTGACGTCGGGCTGGCGCGCGACGCGGTCCTTCTCGACCACACGGTCCACCACGTACTTGTTGAACCACTCCAGCGGAGGGCTCTCCAGGTCCGAGTCGGGCGACCAGTGGACGGGGAAACAGCGGGTGGTGTTCTCCTCCGGCTTCGGGTGCGCGGTCCCCACTGCGCACGGGGCGGAGTAGTCCACCTGGATGTCGCCGCCGGTCTCCGTGCGGATGGTCTCCACGCGGAGGCGGTCGAAGTCGGGGGTGGCGTCCGTGGTGCTCTTCGCGACACGGTTGGGCATGTCCTGCACGTTGGCCAGGAAGGAGACGGCCGGCAGCTTGTCGGTGAGCTGGTTGCCGCCCGGGTCCGTCCGCGTGCTGTAGCCGGTGCGGGAGATGGATTCCAGCCACAGCGGCGGGTGGGTGTCCGTGCGCTGCTTCGGGAAGGACTGCGTCAGGTTCCAGTGGTCGACCCGGGACAGGCTGGTCGAGCCCTCGGTGCGCTGCGCCCACGTGGTGACCGAGGTCAGGCGCTTGCGGGTCCAGAAGGTCGGGGAGGTGACGTAGCAGTCCTCCTTGACCTCCTTGCAGTGCAGCGTGGACGGGGTGTCCCACCAGACCTGCTTGTCCTCGTAGTTCTTCGACTCGAACTTGGCGTTCGCGCAGGCGGTGGCGCCGGACTCGATGCAGCGTTCGTCGACGGTGAACTCGACCCGGGCGGCGGGTGCTCCGGCGAGGTTGTCGCCACGCAGGCCGTAGCTGATCGCCAGCGGGTAGCCGCCGCGGGCGTAGGAGACCTTCTCCTTGAACTTCTCGTTCTTGGCATAGCGGTTGGTCTCCCTGGCCCAGTCGATGACCATCGCGTTGCCGTTGACGTCCTCGACGTAGTCGAGGTTCCAGCGCCACGCCTGTTCACAGAAGGAGGCGGCGTAGGTGGAGGCGTGGCAGGGCTCGCCGGGGTGGTTGCCCACGACCGGCACCGTGAGCACGGAGTCGGTGACCGTGCGGGTCTGGCCGTCCTTGGAGATGTGGGCGCCGACGGCGTGACGGCCGAAGTGGTAGCGAGTGCCGTCCCGGGTTGTGACAACCCAGTTCTCGCCGTCCTTCGCGCCGTTGCCGTTGCCCGGGTCGGTCCTGAGCTCCACGCGGGCGCCATCGTCGGAGGCCGGGATCCATTTGCCGCTCGCGGCGTCGCGGACGAGTTCGGTGTTGCCGCCGTTCAGCGACATCACCACGCGGTCGCCGGCCCAGCAGAGGTCGGCCTTCTTCTTGTCCGTGGCGTTGTCGTTGTTCGGCGCGCCCGGGGTGTGTTTGCGGTCCTGCGAGCAGGAGCGGTACTGGCGCTCGATGAAACCGGGCTCGTACCCCCAGCCGTCACCGATCCAGGACGCCTGCCCGTTGGCGACGGAGGTCCTGCCGTCCACCGCCTGCGAGGAGTACGAGAACGCGATCTTCGGGACCGGGCCGACCTGCGTGGAGGGAACCCCCAGCGGATAGGTCCAGGAGAACCCGCCGCCGCTGCCGCCGGCGGTCCAGCTGCCGGAGGGTGTGAGGGAGGTGGCGGTGTAGGTGCCGCCGGCGCCCGAGCCCGAGTCGGAGGCGGCCAGCACGACCGGGCCGCCGCCCGACAGGGGGTCCGGCCCGTCTTACCCCCGACCGCCTGCTTCCGCCCACCCGGGGGTCCGCCCCGCGGCGGAAGGAGGGCGGGCGGGTGCGGTCAGGTGCGGTGTGCCGTGAGGAGCAGGTACTCCCACTCCATGACGCCGTTCGCGGAGTTCGCGCGCACGAGGGCGTCGAGGTCGGCGTCGAGGGCCGCCACGCGCTCGGGGTCGTCGCCGATGAAGCGGTAGACGGCGATGGTCGGTCCGTAGCAGGCCTTGAAGAAGGCGCGGAACTCCTCCGGCTGCCCGAACCGGGCCACGCGGACCGTGCGGCGCGAGGTCTCCACGTCGGTGACCGCGTCACCGAGGAGCTCGTGGACGTGCTCCTCGTCGCCCCACAGCGGCGGCGGCTGGGCCCCGGGCGGCGGCGGGGGCGCGTAGGGCTTCATCGCGGCGAACATCTGCCCGATGAACCCCTGCGGGGTCCAGTTGATCAGCCCGATGGTGCCGCCCGAGCGGCAGACGCGCAGCATCTCGGAGGCGGCCGCCGCGTGGTGCGGGGCGAACATGATGCCGACACAGGACATCACCGTGTCGAACTCGCCGTCCGCGAACGGCAGCGCCTCGGCGTCGGCCTCGCACCACTCCAGCTCCACGCCGCGTACCGAGGCCAGATGGCGGCCCACCTCCAGCAGGTCGGGGGTGAGGTCGGAGGCGACCACGTCCGCTCCCGCCTCGGCGGCCGGAATGGCCACGTTGCCGGAGCCCGCGGCGATATCGAGCACCCGGTCCCCGCGCCCGACGGCGCATTCCCGGACGAGCAGGGGTCCCAGGTCGGAGATGAGGCGCGAGGCCACGGACGGGTAGTCGCCCAGGGCCCACATCGCCCGGTGCTTGTCCTTCAGGGCGCGGTCGGCCTGCACCGCGTCGCTCAGCTCGGTCATGACGGCCGCCCTCCAGAGTTCGCAGCGCCCCCTCTGTTCCGAGCATAGGGACGTTTGCGGGGCGCGGCTCCCCGACCGCGTCAGAGCCGCGGGAGGGCTCGGGTGACCCGGCTCCACAGGGTGGACCGGGTGGCGCCGAAACCGCTCTCGTGCACCCACACGTGGGTACAGCCCGGGCACTGGAGGTGCAGCAGGCTGCCGGTGTTGGCGAGTAGGTACCGCCAGTGCGCGGAGCAGGTCCTGCGCTCCCCGCAGGGCTCGCAGCCGCGGGTGTCGTCGCAGTTCGGGCACGGCACCCAGGCCCGGCGGCCGATGTTTGCCTGAGGGTCAAGCGGCAGCACGGCCGTGCCCCCGCCCCGGGAGCACGCCCGCCGCGACCAGGTCGTCGTACAGGCGCTGCTGCGCCTCGTCGAGGCCCGAGTACAGCAGGTCGTACGCCGCTTCCTCGCCGCGCAGTACCTCGACCGGGTCCCAGTCGGAGCCGAGGGCGGCCATCACCTCGGCCCGGCGGGACACCTCGTGGGCGGTGAGGTCGACAGTGAAGTCCACCAGCGCCGCGGGGTCCGGCCGCCCGGCTCCGGGCAGGTGCGGGCCGGTGGCGTCGGGACCGTCGCAGGACGGGGGGTGCTGGCTCATGACGCCGAACTTAGGTATGCCTTCCTTGTCTGGTCAAGGGAGGGTGGGCGGAGTCACAGCGGCCGCCCGCCCGCCCCGGGCGCCGAACCAGCCCGCTCCGGGGAGCGGGCGCGGGCGCCCGCCTCAGGCCGCCCGGGAGGAGCCGTCCCGCCCGGCGCCGAAATCGCGTGCGAACCCCTCGCGGAAACCGGGCCGCTCCACCGCCCGCTCGAAGGCGCCGGTGGCGCGGGCCAGGGCGGCCTCCTGCTCCTGGGCGGCGGCCAGCTCGGCCAGGTAGCCGGCCAGGTCCAGCCCGCGGGCCTCGGCGAGGGCGGTCAGCCGCGCGTGGACGTCGGCGTCGAGCTCGACCGTGGTGGTGTCAGCCATGTTCCGAGTATGCGCGTCCGCGCGGCGCGGGGAAGGCGGTTCGGCCCACGTGTACGCCGCCGGTCGCGGGGCAGGCGCGGCACAGGCAAGGAGACACAGGACCGAGAGGGAGGCCGAGCGGGACGACGGCGTCACGTCCGCCGCGACCCCCGGGCCCCCGCCACCGGAGGAGATGTTTTCGCGTGACTGACCACGCCTGGAACTACCCCGTCACCTCGGGCCACCTGACGGGTGCCGACCTGACCGGCTACAAGGTCGAGGCGCTCGACGGCAGTATCGGCAAGGTCGACAAGCACTCCGACGAGGCCGGTGACGCCTACCTCGTCGTGGACACCGGAGTGTGGATCTTCGGGAAGGAAGTGCTCCTCCCCGCCGGCGCCGTGACCCGCGTCGACCTGGAGGAGGAGAAGATCCACGTCAGCCTCACCAAGGACCAGATCAAGGACGCCCCGGAATTCCACCGGGAGCAGCACCTGGGCGACACCGGCTACCGCGAGGAGCTGGGCCTCTACTACGGCATCGGCGGCGGCCCGTTCGGCAGCCACCGCGCCTGAGCCCAACGGCGCCGACGCGGCGCCGCACGCTACTGGTCCCCGGCCCCACCAGGGCCGGGGACCAGTAGCGTGCGCGCCTGGGCGATGCCTCAGGCGGCTGCCGTGGACCGCGCGAGGCCGTCCACGACGTCCCGGATCCGGCCGCGCCGCGCGTAGGCCGACCGCTGCCGGGCCGCGCCGTTGCCCCGGGTGCGGATCCGTTCCACGATGCCGGCGGCCACGGCCAGGTCGCCCGCCGCGTGCAGGCCGGGGGCGGCTCGTTCGAGGAGCCGGTCGAGCAGCTGCGGCGCGGGCACCAGCAGGCCTGCGACCGGGTCCAGCCCCTCGCCGTCCAAGCCGTTCGCGGCGCCGAGGCGGTGTGCCTCCAGCAGCGCCCGGCTCGCCAGCTCCGGGGGCGGGCGGCCGTCGTCGATCTCCGGCGTCAGCGTGGCGGCGAGGCCCCGTACGAGGATGGCGAGCAGGACGACCGTGTCGAGGTCGGACGTGACGTCGGCGACCCGGATCTCCAGGGTCGGCACGTGCTCCGACGGGCGGGCGTACCAATAGATCATGCGCCGGTCCATCAGGGTCCCCCGCTGTACGAGGGCCTGGGCCAGCCGGTCGTAGCCGTCCTCGTCCAGGACCGGGGCGGGGCCCACCGTGGGCCAGTGGGCGTGCTCGACCGACCGCCAGCTCGCGTACCCGGTGTCCCCGCCGTGCGCGTACGGGGAGTTGGCCGCGAGTGCCTGCAGGACGGGGAGCCAGGGGCGCATGTGGTTCGCGAGTGCGAGCGCCTGGGCGCGCCCCGTGACGCCCACGTGCACGTGGCAGCCGCACACGACCTGGTCGTACCGGCCTATCGCGTGCGGGAAGCGCTCCTCCATCCGCCGGTAGCGCTCGCCCTCGCTCACCACCAGCGGCCGGTCCGGTGGTATCGGGGGAGTGCCGGACGCGACGAGCAGGCAGCCCTCGTCGGCGGCCGCCGCGCCCAGGACGGACCGCAGCCGTGCCAGGTCGGCGCGGAGGGCGGCGGCACTCGAAGCGGGCTGGGAGCAGACCTCCACCTGGGCGGTGAAGAACTCCGGCTGCACCCGCGCGCCCAGCAGCCCGCTCGCCGCCCGGACCACACGCGGCCCGCGCCCGACGGGAGCCCGGCTGCGCGGGTCGACCAGCAGGAACTCCTCTTCCACTCCCATGGTCAGTCGTTCCGGCGCGGTCGCGGGAAAGGCCGCGGGAGCTGCCTCGGCCGTGGCGGGCGTCTCGGGGTTCGGAGTGGATGCGGACACCGTCAGTGACATCGTCGACCCCTCGTCGGTCAGATGGGCAAAGGGTGCAAAGGCAGCAAAGGTCGCATACCCCGCACTCCCTACTCTGCCCCCCAGGGGGCGGGAGAGCCAGCTACCGCCGTTCGGCGAGGTGTCTCATGGCCGCGAGCACCGCTTCGTGCACCGTCCGGCGCGCCATGAGGACGCACAGCGTGTACGCGGCGTCGTCGAGCTCGCTCCGGGCGCCCTCGTCCCACGGCGTCTCCCGGACCCGCCGCCGGCACTCCCGGAAGCGCGCGAGGGCGTCCGCGGTCCGCTCGGGACACGGCAGCAGCCCCCGTACCGGGGAGGCGGGCGAGACCCGGGCGGCCCCGATGGCCAGGCGCAGCCCGCGCTCCACACCGGAGGGCACGACACCGCCCCGCGAGCCGTCCACCAGCGCGAGGGCCACCGCCATTGGAGTGACACCGGCCGTCTCCGACGCCGCCGTCAGTACCGTCCGGGCCTCACGCGCCGTGCACGGGGTCAGCGCCATGATCATGCCGAGGGCCTGCGCCGTCACCGGGGCGTCGACCGCCTCGTCCGGTGGGCAGGACGCGGGAGCCCCGGACGCAGGTGTCCCGGACGCGGGCGCCCCGGACACGGAGGTCGCCCCGGACACGGAGGGCGCGGTCGCGGCGGCGGGCGCCGGCGCGGGCTCGGCGGCGGGCTCGGCGGCAGGAGGAGGAAACACCACGGTCTCGTTCCCTTCGACCCGGAAAGGGTGAGTGGAGGACGGCAGGAGTCGGCATGCGGTATCGAAGGTGCACCGGGCCGTACGGGTACGGCGCGGTGCGGGTCGGGACGGCCTCGCGGCGGCCTCCCTCACACCCGCCGTCGGCGGGAGTCCCCGGCCGGCGGCCGGGTGCGCCAGATCCTGGCGAGCATGTCGTGTACGGAACGCACGTGCAGGCCCTTGCCGCTCGCCTCCGCCTCGACGTCCGCCCAGGCGCGCTCCTGCTCGGCGCGCTGCCGTACGACGCGGCAGAACGCACGGGCGGCGGCGGGGTCGCCGCCCGCGGCATCGTCGGCGGCTCGGCCCGGCCCGTCCTCGGCGGTTCCGCCCGGTCCCTCCCCGGCGTCCTCGCCGTCGAGGGACAGCAGTTCCAGCAGCTGCCGGGGCTGCGCCTGCCAGCCGACGACCAGGACCCGCAGCCCCAGGTCCTCGGCACGCCGCCGGAGGTCGAGGAGCAGGCCCAGGCCCGGCTCGTCCATCACGTGCACCCCGTGCAGGTCCACCAGGGCGACCGCCGTATGGTCCGGCGTCGGGTCCAGCGCGTGCGCCAGTGCCGGGGCCGCGTGCGCGTCCAGCACGCCCGCGGCACTGATCAGCACGGTGTTCCCGGCGTACTCGATCGCCGTGTCGAAAGTGGACTGCATAGACGGTCTCTTCCTGGCCTGCCACGGAAGTCCCGATCCGGTCTCTCCGAGTGACTTCCGGTGGAGGCACATCCTGTCGCCCGGGGGAGCCCGTACCCGTACGGCGCGCCGTACGATGCAGAGGGGGAACACACGTGGCTCCGGGAGGTCGCCATGACCAATCGGCACCGTTTCCACCTCGATCAGAACGGCCACTCGATCAGCGTGCTGTGCGAGGGGCCCCGCCGCGCCGTCGCGGTACTGGTGGACGGCCGGACCGTCGCCACCGCGCGCCCCCAGAGGGCGGCCCGCACCGTGCTGGCGGCGCAGCTTCCCGGCGACCCGCCGGAGCCCTTCAGCATCCATCTCGGACCGCCGGCCGGTCCCGACGACGGCCTGCTGTGCTCCTTCGTGACCGACGACGGCATGAGCTACCTCATGCCCGACGTTCCCCTCGCGCCCGGCGGAGGAAGCCCTCCCCCGCGTGCGACGGGCTGACGGGCCGAAGGCGCCGGTCAGGACGACGCCGGCGAGACGAGGGTGAACAGGGCGCCGTCGGGATCGCCGACCGCGACCCAGCGGCCGGTCGGAGACGTCCGGACAGGGGAGGCGGTACGGCCGCCCAGGCGGATGGCGTCAGCCACGGCGGCCTCCAGGTCCGGTACCTGGAAGTGGACGTGCCAGCGCGGCCTGACCTGCGGGTCCGGGTCGGTGTCCACGGCGCCGCCGTTGATCCGGGCGACCGTGTTGCGGCCGTGGCGCAGCACGACGTGGTCGTGCTCGTAGGAGACCATGCAGCAGCCGGGGCGCTCGCCGGCCCAGTCGAGGACCTCGCCGTAGAAGATCGCCGCGGCGAAGGCGTCGCGGGTGCGGAGTTCGAGCCAGGCGGGCGCCGTCCCGCGGCCCACCGTCCAGTCGGGGATCACCTCGCCCTGCCAGAAGCCGAAGACCGCCCCGTCCGGGTCGGCGGCCAGTCCGGCGCGGCCCGTACCGAAGGACAGCGGGCCGACGGCCATGGTGGCGCCGCGCTCGCGGACCCGGGCCGCCGTGTCGTCCGCGTCGTCGACGGCGAAGTACGGGGTCCACGCCACCGGGAGGGCGAGGCTCTCGGCCAGCGCGCCGATCCCGGCGACCGGCGCCCCGTCGCGGAACGCGATGGAGAAGCCGTCTCCGAAACGGGTGCGGCGGAACTCCCAGCCCAGCACCGGGCCGTAGAAGCGTTGTGCGGAAGCGAGGTCGCGGGCCATCAGGCTCACCCAGCACGGCGCGCCGAACACCTCGTGACTTGACGTCGACACAGCAGCCCACTCCACTGTCGCTCGTCCTGATCGGGACCGGCCCCACCGTAGCCCCGCCCGGCGCGGAAGCCCGCGAGGCTCGGCCAGGGAAACCGGGGCGGCGCCCGCCGCCGCTGCCCGGAGCGGGTGCGGAACAGCGGCGCAGGGCCGCGGGGGAGCCGGGCGGGCGAAAAGGCATGGGGCCGGGCATGGAGTCCGGCTACGGTGGCGGCCATGCATCACGATCGGCGCCGGCGCCGCGAGCGCCGCTCCGTGTTCCGCGTGGGCACGGCTGTTCCCGTACGCGAGGTTCCGACGCCGGTCGTCGCGGGCACCGTCGTCCTGCTCGCGGGGTACTTCTCCGGCAAGCAGAAGGACGCCGGCGCGCTCATGGACGCCGCCGCGGCCGACTTGGCGGCGCGCGGCGCCCGGGTCGCCGCGCGGGTCGTCCAGCGCCGGGGAGTCTCGGACGGCGGGGTGCGGAAGATGTCCCTGCCGTTCTCCTCGCGCACGCTCATGCGCTCCGGCAAGGTCCGCGAGGCGGCCGGGATACGGGAGCGGACCGGCGCCGGCGCCGTCGTCCTCCTCACCCCGCTGACGGTGCTGACGGAACGGCAGCGGCAGGTCCTGTCGGTGGCGTTCGACTGCCCGGTGCTGAGCCTGCGGGAAGCGCTCGGAGCGGCCTGACGCGGTGACCGTCGTGACCGCCGTGGCGCCGACCGCCTGCCGGAGGGCGGGCGCGGCGTACCCGCGCCCGCCCTCCGGGCCGCGCCCGCGCCCCCCCGGAGGCGGGAAGCCTACGCGGCCACGCTCACGCTCTCGATCATCACGTGGTGGTCGGAGTAGGCCGAGTCGGCCACCGCGCACCAGCGTCGGGTCTCGCTGCTGAAGACGTAGTCGATCTTCCCGCCGAAGCTGTGGGTCGCCCGTCCCGTCCGGGAGGCGCCGCTCTGGTCGCACTCCTGGTAGCCCTCGGTGCCGGGACCCGTGGAGTAGAGGCCGGCAGGCCACACCCACGCGGCGGCGTTGTTCGGGGCGTCCGGCGGGAGCGCATTGAAGTCCCCGCCGAAGACCACCTTGGGGAAGGTGTCCACCACGGCCTTGATCTGCGCGAACTGGTCGTCGCGGTAGTCCCAGTCGGGGTGGTCCGGATTGCTGCCCAGCCGCGAGGCGTGGACGTTGCACAGCCGGACGTCCCAGTAGACCGCCGTCGCGCACTGGAAGGGAGTCTGCTGACCCGTGTACGGCTGCGTCAGCGGGTACTGCCCGGCGTCCGCCATCCCGCCCTTGACCAGGATCGCTGTGCCGATGCGGTCCGCGCGCCCGGTGTCCTCACCGCAGCGGCTGTTCCACCTCGTTCCGTCCTGCGACCACTGGTACGGCTCGAAGCTCTTGCTCCACCCCGCCCCCAGCTGCGTCATCAGCAGGGTCAGGTCGTCCTCGCACACCTCCTGCAGCAACGCGGCCTGCACGTAGGAGTTCCGCACGTGGTGCGTGACCACGCCGATCTTCTGCTCGGGTGTTCCGGTGCCCTCGCAATGCCAGGTGGAGCGCTGCGAACCGCACATGTTCCAGGACATGACCTGGAGGTTCTTCGGCTCCGCGGCCACCGCCGCCGGTGCGCCCAGCAGCGCGGTGAGCACCAGGGAGCCCAGCACCCCGGCACCCCTCCTCGCTATCGCTCTCATGTCCATCGCTTTCCCGTTCCCCTGTCCTCGTCCGTCTCGCTCGGTCTCTTGATCGACAGCACTGAGAGTAACCGGCGCCGGCAAGACCGGGGCCCGGCGCCCAGTGGGGCGCGAACGGCCGTGCCCGACCTCTTTACGGGGGTGTCAGCGGCCGGTAACTTCCACGACGCAAGCGCTTGCAGCAAGATTCAGATTGCCCTTTCAGGCCAACCACCCCCGTCCGCCGGGGCTTTGGGCGCGCCGAGGCCCCGGCGGAACGGCGAGGGCGCGCCCCGGCGCCCCGCCCGCGGACGCCGCGGCCACCGCCGCCGCGGCCCTAGCTGGGAGCCACGCATGAGACGCACCCCGCACCGCCTGCCCCCGGCACGCTTCCTCGCGGCCGCCACCGCGGCGGCGGGACTCCTCGGCCTGCTCGCGGCACTGCCCCCCGCGGCCGACGCCGCCACCGCGGCGACCGCCGGCGCCGAGAACTCCGTCACGGTCTTCTACTACACGAAGACCAAGAACTGGCCCGCCCCCTACCTCCACTACGCCCCTGACGGCGGATCCTGGACCTCCGTACCCGGCGTGCCGATGGAGGCCGCCTGTGCCGACTGGGCCAAGCGGACCGTCCCGCTGGGCGCCGCGGCCGGCCTGAAGGCCACCTTCAACAACGGTTCCGGCGCATGGGACAACAACGCGGGCCGGAACTACGACCTCGGCCCCGGCAGCGTTACCGTCAAGGACGGTGCCGTGGCGCACAGCGACCCCTGCGCGGGCACGGGCCCGCCTCCGACGCCCACCCCCCTCCCGACCCCCACGGGCGGCGGATCCGCCACCGCGACCGTCTACTACTCGACGGCCACCGTCGGCTGGACCACGACGAACCTGCACTACAGGCCCGACGGCGGGGCCTGGACGACCGTCCCGGGCACCGGCATGCAGCCCGCCTGCACCGGCTGGGTGAAGAAGACCGTGGTCCTCGGCGGCGCCACGGGCATGCGCGCCGCGTTCAACAACGGCAACGGCGTCTGGGACAACAACAACGGCGGCGACTACACGCTCCCCGCCGGCCCGAGCACCGTGAAGGACCGCACGGTCACGGCGAACGCGAACGACCCGTGCGCCGCCGAACCCCCGGACACCGAGCCGCCGACCCCGCCGTCCGCTCCGGTCGCCCGGGCCGACGGCGTGGCCGTCATCCTGACCTGGGAACCCTCCACAGACAACAAACGGGTGACGAAGTACCAGGTCACGCGCACCGGCGGCACCCGAGGCAGTGTGGTCACCGACGTGGGTTCGACGGTGCTGACCGAGTCGAACCTGGAACCGAGGACCGCCTACTCCTACACGGTCAAGGCGATGGACGCCGCCGGGAACACCTCCGCACCCTCTATGGCCGCCACGGCCACCACCGGTGACGCGCCCCCGGCCGCGCCCCCGGGCCGGCCGCTCGGCACCGACCCGCGCAAGGACCCCATCTACTTCGTCCTCACCGCACGCTTCCACAACGGTGACGCGGGCAACGACCGGGGCGGCAACCAGCACGAGAAGTCCGGCAACGCCGCTCAGGGCGACCCCATGTTCCGGGGCGACTTCAAGGGCCTGATCGAGAAGCTCGACTACATCAAGGCCCTCGGCATGTCCGCGGTCTGGATCACCCCGGTCGTGCTGAACCGTTCCGACTACGACTACCACGGCTACCACGGCTATGACTTCTACCGAGTCGACCCGCGCCTGGAGTCCGCCGGCGCCTCGTACCGGGACCTGATCAACGCCGCCCACGCCAAGGGCATGAAGATCTATCAGGACGTCGTCTACAACCACTCCTCGCGCTGGGGGGCCAAGGGCCTGTTCACCCCCACGGTCTTCGGGGTCCGGGACCAGGACTGGTCCTGGTACTACGACGAGCGGAACGAGGGATTCGACTACGACGGTCTGACGGTCGACCCCAAGAGCGGCAAGTCCTACTACAACGGCGACCTCTGGTCCACGCGGGAGCCGACCGGCAACACCTGCCTCGACTGGGGCACGCCCACCTCGTCGACCTCCCCGCAGGGCTACCGCATCTACAACTGCCAGTGGCCCGGGCCCACGTCCGGCATGTTCCCGGAGCAGTACTACCACGCGTGCTGGCTGGGCAACTGGGAGGGCGAGGACTCGCGTTCCTGCTGGCTGCACGACGACCTCGCCGACTTCGACACCGAGTCCGCCCCCGTCCAGAACTACCTGATCGGCGCCTACGCCAAGTACATCGACATGGGCGTCGACGGCTTCCGGGTGGACACCGCCGTGCACATTCCGCGCACCACCTGGAACCGACGCTTCCTGCCCGCCATCCAGGAGCGCGTCACGCAGCGGTTCGGCAGCGCGGCCGCGGAGAACTTCTTCGTCTTCGGCGAGGTCGGGGCCTTCGTCAACG
Organism: Streptomyces sp. NPDC058662; assembly: GCF_042716255.1. Taxonomy (NCBI): domain Bacteria; kingdom Bacillati; phylum Actinomycetota; class Actinomycetes; order Kitasatosporales; family Streptomycetaceae; genus Streptomyces; species Streptomyces sp. NPDC058662. The sequence goes on from NZ_JBHXRU010000008.1 coordinate 107,040, forward strand.
ACAAGTGGAACCGGGGCTCGGTGAACCACTCCGCCCAGTTCTTCACATGGAAGGAGCGCAAGCAGTACAGCGCCGGCGACGCGGCGGCCGCCCTGGAGATGTACGCGTACGAGAACCAGGCGGGACCGCAGGCGCAGCCGAGGTCGGCGAACGCCTTCCTCGTGGGCAACACCTACCACGCGCCGGACCGCAGCGCGTTCTCCGGGATGAACATCATCGACATGCGGATGCACATGAACTTCGGTGACGCCCCCAACGCCTTCCACAACGGCAAGGACTCCGACGACTCGACCAACGACGCCACGTACAACGTCGTCTACGTCGACAGCCACGACTACGGCCCCAACAAGAGCGCGGAGCGCTACGCGGGCGGCACCGACGCGTGGGCCGAGAACATGTCGCTCATGTGGACGTTCCGCGGCATCCCCGCGCTCTACTACGGATCGGAGATCGAGTTCCAGAAGGGCAGGAGGATCGACTGCGGTCCGAGCTGCCCGCTGGCCACCACGGGCCGCGCCTACTTCGGCGACCATCTCGCCGGGGACGTCCGGGCCTCGCAGTTCGCCCGGGCGGACTCCGCCACCGGGGCGGTCGCCGGGACCCTCGCCATGCCGCTGGTCCAGCACGTCCAGCGGCTGAACGAGATCCGCCGTTCGGTACCGGCCCTGCAGACGGGGCAGTACTCCACGGACGGCATCACCGGACAGATGGCGTTCAAGCGCCGCTACACCGCGGCCGGTACGGACAGCTTCGCCCTGGTCACCGTCTCCGGGGCGGCCGGGTACACGGGGATTCCCAACGGCACCTACCGCGACGCCGTCACCGGCGACACCCGGGTCGTCACCGACGGGACCCTCGCCGTGGCCGCGCCGGGCAAGGGAAACCTGCGCGTCTACGTCCTCGACGGTCCCGGCCGGATCGGCGCCCCGGGCCCCTACTTGAAGTAGCGCCGCCACGAGGAGCGGTACACGCTCAGCGCGGACACCTCGTAGGACATGCGCGAGACGTCCGGACCGGGCGCCGGGTGGTAACGCCCGGCGCTCACCGACAGGTTCACGATGAGGTACGCCCGCCAGCGCAGCCCGACGCCCCGCCGGTCGGCGTGCACCTGGCGGCCGTTGACCCGCCACACCACCGAGCGGGAGCCGAAGTCGACCCCGAGATCCACCCATGCGCCGGGTCGGATCGAGGGGTCGCGGTAGTAGTGGCCGCCGCCCCGCACATGGTTGGAGAGTTCGAGCAGGTCGGGATTGTCCGGGTGGTACTCGAAGACGTCGATCTCGTTGCCGCCGTCCAGCCAGGTCCAGATGGCGGGCCAGGCGCCGGTCTCCACGGGCAGGCGCACCCGCGCCTCCAGCGTGTCGCCGGTCCTGACCATGAACCCCTCGTCGCTGCCCTCCGTGGTCAGCAGTCCCGCGTCCCACTTGCCGTCCGGGCGCCGGGAGGCCCGGAAGGTCCCGGAGCGGCTGTAGTCGGGGTCGGTCACGAGGTGGTCGAGCTTGTCGTCGCCGGGGTTGGTGGGGCCGCCACGGGGATACGCCCACGAACGGCCGGCGACCCACTGGGAGGCCGAGCCGAAGTCCGCCGTGAAGACCGGGTTCCGATCGGGCATGGCATTCCTTTCCGGTGCGGGCGAGGGAGGCTCCTGCGTTCTGCCCCGCCCCGGTGGGGCGCATTCCGGTATGCGGAAGCCCGTTGATGCGCGTGTTGCACGCACGGCTCGCCCCGGTCCCGCCCCGCGATCCGCGCCCGTACCGGCCCGAGAGGCATGTACAGAATCATTGACATCATGTCCGGACTGCTTGACACTGCGAGAGTCAAAGATTCTTTACACGAGGAGCGCCGGTGGCGGTCGAAGAGAAACGCGCCTGGATCATGATCGTGGTCTCGGTCCTGTCGTACGCGGTCTACCTGGCGGTGGTGCTCGGCCGGTCCGGAGACCTACCGCTCACCCAGGTGCCGTACGAGCACGTGCTCATGTGGTCGGTCGGCGCGTCGATCGCCGCCTCGGTCCTGCTGCACATCGCCGTGACCGCCCTCTCGCCCGAGGACGCCCGGGCCAAGGACCAGCGGGACCGGGAGATCGGCCGCTTCGGCGAGCACATCGGCCAGTCGTTCGTCGTGATCGGCGCGGTGGCCGGACTCGTCCTCGCGATGCTGGACGCGGCGCCCTTCTGGATCGCCAACGCCATCTACCTGGCCTTCGTCCTGTCAGCGCTCCTCGGCTCGGGCACGAAGATCGTCTCCTACCGGCTGGGCTTCCACCCGTGGTGAAGCCGACGAGCGTCACCAACACGATCCGTGCCCTGCGCTTCGCCGCCGACGAGATGACCCAGGCCGAACTCGCCCGGCGCATCGGTGTGACCCGCCAGACCGTCATCGCCATCGAGCAGGGCCGCTACTCGCCCTCCCTGGAGAAGGCCTTCCAGATCGCCCGCGTCTTCGGCGTCCCGCTCGACCACGTGTTCCAGTACCGCGAGACCGAGGGAGACAGCTCATGAAGGCCATCGTCCACGACGTGTACGGCCCGCCGGACGTCATGCGGCTCGAAGAGATCGACCGCCCGGAACCGGGCCCGGGCGAGGTCCTCGTACGGGTCCGCGCCGCCGGCGTGGACCCGGGCGTCTGGCACCTGATGGCGGGCATGCCGTACGCGATACGCGCCGCGGGCTTCGGCCTGCGCGCGCCCAAGGACCGCGTACGGGGGCTCGACGTCGCCGGCGAGGTGGCGGCCGTGGGACCCGGCGTGACCCGCTTCCGAACGGGCGACGAGGTCTACGGCAACGCGGAGGGCTCCTTCGCCGAGTACGCCCGCGCGAAGGAGGGGCGGCTCGCGCCGAAGCCCGCCAACCTGAGCTTCGAGGAGGCGGCAGCCGTCCCGGTGTCCGGCTGCACCGCCCTCAAAGCAGTGCGCGACGGCGGCCCCCTCGGCGCCGGCCGCAGCGTCCTCGTCCTCGGCGCCTCCGGCGGCGTGGGCAGCTTCGCCGTCCAACTGGCCAAGAACCTCGGCGCGCACGTCACCGGCGTGTGCAGCGCCGGCAAGGCCGACCTGGTCCGCTCGCTCGGCGCCGACGAGGCCGTCGACTACGCGCGCGCCGACCCGACCGACGGCAGCCGGCGCCACGACCTCGTCCTCGACGCCGCCGGGAACAGATCCCTGACCGCGCTCCGCCGGTCCCTCACCGCCGACGGCACCCTCGTCATCATCGGCGGCGAGGGCGGCGGACGGTGGATCGGCGGGAACGACCGCCAGCTGCGCGCGATGCTGCTCTCCCCCTTCCTCCGCCAGCGGCTGCGCGCCCTCGCCGCCACGGTGCACCACCGCGACCTGCTCATCCTCACCGAACTCATTGAAGCGGGGTCGCTGCGCCCGGCCGTCGACCGCACCTACCCGCTGGCCGAGGTCCCCGACGCCGTCCGCCACCTGCGGGAGGGCCGGGCGCGCGGCAAGCTCGTCGTCGGCGTGGCCTGACGGCCCGCCGGGAGCGCGCCCGGCGAAGCCGCCCCCGGCCCCGCGCGGTCCCGGCCCTCGCGTTGCGGGGCCGTGGCCCGCGGGGCAGGGTTCGAGGCGGCGGCTCACTCGCAGGAAGGCCCGACCATGACCCTCGCCACCGTGGATCCCACCACCGGCCGGACGCTGGCCACCTTCGACGCGCTCGATCCCGGCGCCGTCGAGGAGTGCCTGGCGGAGGCCGCGCGGACCTTCTCCACCTACCGCCGCACCTCCTTCGCCGAACGGTCCGACCTCCTCATGCGGGCGGCGGCGCTCCTGGAGGAGGAGGCGGAAGCCGTCGCGCGGACCATGACCACCGAGATGGGCAAGCCCCTGGCCGCCTCCCGCGCGGAGGCGGCCAAATGCGTGAAGGCGATGCGCTGGTACGCCGCCCACGCGGAGTCCCTGCTGGCCGACGAGCACCCCGCCGAGGCCGACGTGCGCGACGCGGGGGCGGCGTCCGTCCACGTCCGCTACCGGCCGGTCGGCGTGGTCCTGGCCGTCATGCCGTGGAACTTCCCGCTGTGGCAGGTCGTACGGTTCGCCGCGCCCGCCCTCATGGCGGGCAACGTGGGCCTGCTCAAGCACGCCTCGAACGTGCCGCAGACCGCGCTCTACCTCGGCGACCTCTTCCGCCGGGCGGGGTTCCCGCGCGGGTGCTTCCAGACCCTGCTCATCGGCTCCGGGGGAGTGGAGGCCGTACTGCGCGACCCCAGGGTCGCGGCGGCCACGCTGACCGGCAGCGAACCGGCCGGGCGCGCGGTCGCCTCGGTGGCCGGGGACGAGGTCAAGAAGACGGTGCTGGAGCTGGGCGGCAGCGACCCGTACGTCGTGATGCCGTCGGCGGACGTCGCCCGCGCGGCGGCCACGGCCGTGACCGCGCGCGTGCAGAACAACGGGCAGTCGTGCATCGCCGCCAAGCGGTTCATCGTGCACACCGAGGTCTACGACGAGTTCGCCGAGCGCTTCACGGCCGGCATGTCGGCACTCGTCGTGGGCGACCCGATGGAGGAGTCCACCGACGTGGGCCCGCTGGCGACCGAGAGCGGCCGCGCCGACGTGGAGGAGCTCGTCGAGGACGCCGTGCGTCGCGGCGTCACCGTGCTCTGCGGCGGTCGGCGCCCGCCGGGCCGCCCCGACGGCTGGTTCTACGAGCCCACGGTCCTGGCCGACGTCACCCCCGCCATGCGCGTCGACCAGGAGGAGACCTTCGGGCCCGTCGCCACCCTCTACCGGGTGCGGAACCTGGACGAGGCCGTCGACCGGGCCAACAGCACGCCCTTCGGGCTGAGCTCGAACGTGTGGACCCGGGACGACGCGGACGTGGCCCGGTTCGCCCGCGACCTCGAAGCCGGCGGCGTCTTCGTCAACGGCATGACCGCCTCCCACCCGGCGCTGCCCTTCGGCGGCGTCAAGCGCTCGGGGTACGGGCGCGAACTGTCCGGGCACGGCATGCGGGAGTTCTGCAACATCACCACGGTCTGGCGGGCCGCGGCCGCCGACTGACCCCCGGCCGCCGACTGACCCCGGGCCGGTCGTGCGCGGGGCCCCGTGCCCCCGCCGCGCCCGGCTCCCCGTACGA
>NZ_JBHXRU010000009.1:0-104625 GCF_042716255.1 Streptomyces sp. NPDC058662
CACCCGGTCGCCTCGTCGTCGCCGCTCCGGGCGCGGGCGCCCGAGCGGGTGCGGCCCGCCGTCTGGGCGCGCTGCGGGTGACGGGTCACGTACTCGTGCTCCAGCTCGTTCATCCGCTTCGTGTGGGTGATGAGGGCGTCGTCGGACCCGTGCAGCAGGGTCTCGTGCCGGGTGCGGTGGATGGCCTCCAGCTCCTTGAGCAGCCGGCCCTCCTCCAGTTTGCGGGCCGCCGGGCCGCCTTCGTCGTGCTCCGTCATGGCGGCGCACCTCCTCCGCGTTCTCACCCCCGTCCTCGTCCCCGTCCTCATCATCCTCCGCTCCGCCCGCTTCGGCCCGGGCGGAGCGGGCGGAGCGTCCGCCCGGGCCGTGCGCGCGCGGGCGGAGGGCCGCTCAGGCGGTCGGCGGCGCCGGGACGAGGCCGTCGGCGACCAGGCCCGCCAGCACCGCCTGCCCCAGGGCCTGGACGGCGGACTGCGGGCGGACCATCACGGTGAACTCCCGGACCCGCCCCGCCTCGTCGAACTGGAGCAGGTCGATGCCGTGCACCTGTTTGCCGTCGACGGTGGCCCGGAAGGGCAGGATCGCCCCCGGCAACGGTTCCCCGTCGGTGCTGGTCTCGGCGGCACCCTCGAAGTACCCGATGTAGCGCAGGTCCCCGAAGACGCGCAGCAGGACGCCGAAGAGGCCCAGTACGGCCTGCTTGCCCTCGAAGGGGGTGAACTTGACCGGGCTGTAGAGGCGGATGTCCTCGGTGAACAGGTCGTCCAGCGCCGCGAGGTCGCGCTTCTCCACGGCGGCGCGGAAGCGTTCGGCAGTCTCCATGACCCCTCCTGATACTCATCAACATGACTAGTCGCTTTCTTGAGTATCATGCGTCTACGGACGACCGAAGGGAAGGGGCTGCCGCGATGGCTCTGCGTCACGCCGTACTGACCGCTCTGCTGGACGACGAGTACAGCGGTTACCAGCTGGCCAAGGCGTTCCACATCAGCGTCGCCAACTTCTGGCCCGCCCAGCCGCAGCAGCTGTACGCGGAGCTGGCCAAGCTGGAGAAGGAGGGGCTGGTCGCGGGCCGCGAGGTGGTCCAGGAGGGGCGGCCCAACAAACGGCTGTTCCGGGTCACCGACGCCGGTCGCGCCGAGCTGGAGGCCTTCGCGGCCGCCGCGGCGAAGCCCTCCGTCATCCGCGACGACCTGCTCGTCAAGGTGCAGGCCGGCGACCGGGTCGGTACCGCGTCCGTGATCGTGCAGCTGGAGGAGCGGGCGCGGGCCGCCGAGGCCAAGCTCGAACTCCTCCGCAAGCTCCTGCTCGGCATGCGCGGTGACGCGGACGAGGAGGAGTTCCTGCGCCGGGGCGAGCGGATCGGCGGCTATCTGACGTGCCTGCGCGGCGTGGCCTTCGAGGAGGGCCACCGGGACTGGTGCCTGCGGGCCGCCGCCGTACTCAAGGAGAGAAGTGCACCCCGTGACGAACACTGAGTACCTGCGCTACGTCGCCCTCGGCGACAGCCAGACCGAGGGCCTGGGCGACGGGGACGACACCGTCGGCCTGCGCGGTTTCGCCGACCGCCTCGCGGAACACCTCGCGGCCTCGAACCCCGGGCTCCTGTACGCCAATCTGGCCGTACGGGGGCGGGTCGCCGGGCAGGTACGGGCCGAGCAGCTGCAGCCGGCCCTGGCGCTGCGGCCGGACCTGGCGACGGTCGTCGCCGGGGTCAACGACCTGCTGCGGCCCCGGTTCGACGCGGCGGCGGTGGCCGCGGAGCTGGAGGAGATGTTCGCCGCGCTCACGGCGGCCGGGGCGCACGTCGTGACGGTTACCTTCCCCGACATCGCGAGGATCGCGCCCGTGGCCCGGCCCGTCAGCTCCCGCGTGTCCGACCTCAACGACCGGGTCAGGGCCGCGGCCGCCCGCCACGGCGTCACGGTCGCGGACGTGGGCGGCCACGAGATATCCGCCGATCCGCGCCTGTGGAGCACGGACCGGCTGCACGCGAGCCCGCTGGGCCACGAGCGGATCGCGGCGGCGCTGGCCCACACCCTGGGGCTGCCCGGGTGCGACGACGCGTGGGGCCTGCCCCTCGCGCCGCTGCCGAGGACCGGCGGTTGGCAGGCGGCCGGGGCCGAACTGCGCTGGGCTGCCGGGTTCCTGGGTCCCTGGATCGGCCGCCGCCTGCGCGGCCGATCCTCGGGGGACGGCCGCAGCGCGAAGCGTCCCGGGCTCCTGCCGCTGACCGCGGCGGACGGCCCCCGCACGGCCCCGGCGGTCGCCGACACCGTGTAGACGGCCCGGCTCCCGGCGACCGGACCGGCGGCGGCGCGCGTCACCGCCGCCCCACCCCGGTCCGGACGCGGGCGGGGCAGGGACGGGCGGCGACCCGACCCGCCTCAGGGGGCGGGGTGCGGGGGTGCCGGGAGGCCGGTGAGGGTGATCTCGGCGGCGCTGGTCCAGGGGCCCCGGCCCCCCGCCTCGGTCAGGGCTCTGAGGCGCAGATACCGGCCGGCTTTCGCGGACAGCGCCGCGGTCTTGGGCTCCGCGGTGTCGACGAAGGTGCCGCTGCCGACCGGGGCGCCCCAGTCGGCGGTGCTGTCGGAGACGTACACCTCGTAGCCGCCGATGCGGCCGTTGACCCCGCCGTCCTGCCGGGGCAGGTAGCCCATTCGGTCGACGGTGTGGCGGGCTCCGAGATCAATCCGGATCTCGTGCGGCAGCGGGGCCGGGGTCCCGGAGGACCAGGAGGTGTGCCAGAGGGTCGACGGGTTGCCGTCGAAGGCGTTGCGGGCGGCGCCGTTCTCGGCGGCGGTCTCCTGGCTGTCGGCGGAGAGCAGGGTCCACGCCGACTGCCCGATGGGCGCGGAGGACGGGAGGGCTTCGGCTGGCGGGACGGAGGTGCCGGTGGCCGTCACGCCGAACGCGCCCGCCTTCGTACCCGTTTTCACCCACAGGATGCCGGAGCGGTCGGCCGGGTCGAAGAACCAGCCGGTCGCGGCGCCGTCGTAGGCCGCCTTGGAGGTCAGGCGCGGCAGCGCCCTGCCGTCGGCGGTGAGGCCGCTCGGCGCGGAGGCCACGTGCAGGGTGAGCTCGTAGGCCCGGGAGGCGGGCTTGCCCGTGTAGGCGCCGGTGGGGGCCCCGACGGAGACGGTGACCGTACCGGGGCCCGCCGTGGGCGCGCTGACCTCGACCCGCTGGCGGGCGTAGGCGCCCGAGAGGTGGGCGCGGGTGCGTCCGTCGTCCTCGTAGAGGTCGAAGGAGGTGGTGCCGCGCGGGTGGATGTCGTAGGTGAGGGTGGAGACGGGCTTCTCGCCGGTGTGATTCATCGCGGGCCACATGGGGAGGATGCCGCCGCCCTTGGCGAAGAGCGGCAGGGTGTCGAGCGGGGCCCGGTAGCCGTTCAGCCAGCCCGGGCCCGCGTACGTCCGTCCGGTCCAGTAGTCGGTCCAGGTCCCGGCCGGGAGGTAGATGCCGTCGCGGACGGCGGTGTCGGAGACGACCGGGGCGACGAGCAGCGAGTCGCCCGCCATGAACTGTCCGCGCGTGAGGTTCCCCCGGGCCACCGGGTCGTCGGGGTACTCCAGCACCATCGCACGGGTGCTGGGGACGCCGGTCTCGCTCGCGACACGGCTCATCGTGTACAGGTACGGCATGAGGCGCATCTTGAGCTGGAGGTACTTGCGGTTGATGGAGAGGTAGGGCTCGGCGAAGCGCCACGGCTGCTTGTCCTGGTAGCCGGCCGAGGGCCCGGTCGCGCCCCAGCCGGACATGGTCATGAAGGCCGGGGTGAAGGCCTTCCACTGCAGGTCGCGGGTGTACGTCTGGGGACTGCCGCCGAAGATCCCGTCGACGTCCCCGGCCGCGTAGTTGAGGGCGGACAGTCCGGCGCCCGTGATGGCGGGCACGTGCCAGCGCATGTCGTCCCAGGTGCCGTGGGTGTCGCCGGTCCAGACGACGGCGTTGCGCTGGGTGCCGGCCCAGCCGTCGACGGTCCATACGTAGCGGCGGGCGTCGGAGTTCTTCTCGATGCCCTCGACCGCCTGGCGCACGCCGTCGAAGGCGTACTTGTACCCGCTGCCGATCCACGCCACGTCCGTCTTCACGCCCCGGCTGCCGGCCGTGGCGACCTCCTCGGCGATGGAGTCGAGTCCGGTCGAGGTCCACAGCCCGGTCTGGAAGCCCTTGGCCCGGAGGGCGTCCACCGTCGACTTCAGGGGCGCGGTGTAACCGCAGCCGTAGCCGTCGTTGGGAAGGAACCAGCCCGAGGGCATGTCGGCGGCGCGGGCGTCGGAGGCGTAGCCGACGACGTCCGGTGTGGTCTGGTGGCGGGGCCGGCCGTGGTCGCCCTGGTAGTCGGGGTTGGAGGCGTTGAAGCAGTCCGCGTTGCCCAGTTCGAAGCCCCAGTGCGGTGCGAGGAAGGGCTTGCCCGAGACGTCGGTGTAGGCGTCGAGCACACCCTTGAGGGAGTCCCCGGTGAAGTACCAGGCGTCGAAGCGGGTCTCGTCGTGGGTGAGGGCCGTGGGCGCGCGGAAGGCGTACGAGCCAGGGGCCCAGGTATTGCGCATGACGCCGTAGTTGTTGGTGGACATGTAGAAGGGGGCGGGGCTCGCGTTGTCGTTCTCCCGCCACCTGTTGTCGACGGCGACGGGGACGGTCTTGTCGCGCAGGGCCCACTCGCCGAGGCGCAGGCCGGTGCCGTAGAACTGCTCGTCCGCGCCGCGTGCCAGGTACTGGGTGGTGCGGCCGCCGCTCCAGCTGGTGGGGTGGGTCTCCCGCCAGATCGGGGTGGTGTCGTCGGCCCGGTAGACGGAGAACTGCAGCGGGGCCTTGTTGACCCGGATGGAGAGGGCGCCGGTGGTGATGCGGTAGTGCGTGCCGCGGTCGGTCCAGTCCGTGGCGACGGAGCCGAAGTCGGTGGTGGGGGCGAGGTCGGAACCGGCCGGGTCGTCGGTGAAGGCGCCGTCGGGTGAGAGCCACAGGCGGAAGATGTCGGCGCGGGCGACGACCACGCGCGCCTTGGCGCCGCTGGAGGTGCTGACGGTGAAGGTCTTACCGGTCCGGGCGAAGCCGGTCACGTTGCCCGCCGTGGCCGTCGCGTCGGCGGGGGCGGCGGCGGCCGGCGCGGCGACCGGCCCGACGGCGGCCAGGCCGACGAGGGCGAGGGCGCCGGCGAGCAGGGCGGTGAGCGGTGTCCGGTGCGGGCGCGGGGGGCGGACGCGGGCCGGGCCGGCGCCCGGGTGACGCGAATGGCTCCGCTCGCCCGCGCGGCGGCTCCCGCCGGCGGCGCGGTCCGGACCGGGAGCCGGACCCGGCTCGCGGTGCCGGCTCCTGCGGATGCTGGGCAGTCTCATGGGCAGCTCCTCGTGCGGGTCCGGATCACGGACACAGCTCTTTGGCATGCTCTCGGCAAGATAGCGCCGCATGGGCCCGTATTGAAGGAAGATGCTCGAAGTCGGCTCATAGCAAGCAGCTTTGAGCACAATTCAGTGCCCTCCGCCCCCGCCGTTTCCCGCCATCTCCCGCCCGTCCCCCTCCTCCCGCACCGCCCCCGCCCCGTTGTCAGACCCCTGCGCCATGATCACGGCATGACGACGACGACCCCCTCCGCCCTGGCCACCCGTGACGAGTACGCCGACGCCATCGGCGCCGCGCTACGGGCCTCCGCGGCCTACTACGGCTCCGGCGAATCGGCCCTGGACGACGCCTCCTTCGACCTGCTGCTCGGTCTCATACAGGCCTACGAGCAGCGGTACCCGGACCACACCGATCCCGCGTCGCCGACCGGAAAGGTGGCCGGGGGCGCCGTGCCGGCGGGGGACGTCGCGCACACCGCGTCGATGCTCTCGCTGGCCAACGTCTTCGCCCCGCGGGAACTGCTCGACTGGGAGGCCTCCCTCATGCGCCGCCTCGGCGGCCCGGTCGCCGGCGGGTACGTGGTCGAGCCGAAGCTGGACGGGGCCTCGCTGGCCGCACGGTACCGGGACGGACGCCTGGTCCAGCTGGTCACCCGGGGCAACGGAGTGACGGGCGAGGACGTCTCGCACGCGATCGGGACGATCGTCGGGCTCCCCCTGGAGCTCACCGCGGACGCCTCTTTCGAGGTGCGCGGCGAAGTGCTCCTCACCGCGGAGCAGTTCGCACGGGCCAACGCCACGCGCGCCGAGCACGGGGCGGGCCCCTTCTCCAACCCCCGCAACGGCGCAGCCGGGACGCTGCGGGCCAAGGGGCGCCCGTACACGGTGGAGATGAGCTTCTGGGCCTTCGGCGCCGTCGAGCTCGACACCGCGCCCGGTGGTGGCGGGGACGCGGACCGCGAGACGGGCGGGGCCGGCCGCGCGCGGCTGCCCCGTACCACGCACGCGGACGTCATGGCCTATGTGGCGGGGACGGGCGTCCGGACGGCCGCGTCGACCGCCGCCGGGCTCACGGTGGTGGGGACCGCCGCCGAGGCGCAGGAGCACATCGACCGCATCGCGGGCCTCCGCGCCGGCCTGCCCTTCGGGATCGACGGAGTGGTCGTCAAGCTGAACGCCCTGGCCGAGCAGGACGCGGCCGGGACCGGCTCGCGGCACCCGCACTGGGCGACGGCGTACAAGCTGGCCGCCGTGGAACGGCGGACCCGGCTGCTGGACGTGACCTGGTCGGTGGGCCGTACCGGGGTGCTCGCGCCCACCGCCGTACTGGAGCCGGTGGAGATCGACGGCTCCGTCGTACGGCACGCCACGCTGCACAATCCGGCCGACATCGAACGGCGGGGCCTGCGCATCGGTGACACCGTCACCGTCTACAAGGCGGGCGATGTCATCCCCCGGGTCGAGGCCCCCGTGGTCGAGCTGCGCACCGGTGAGGAGCGCCCGGTCGAACCGCCGGCCGTGTGCCCGGGCTGCCAGGGCGAGATCGACCGCTCGCAGGAGCGGTGGCGCTGCGCGCGGCCCGTCGACTGCGGGCGGATCGCCGCGATCCTGTACGCCGCCGGACGCGACCAGCTCGACATCGACGGCTTGGGCGAGCGGTACGTCAGGGAGCTGGTCGAGGCCGGGCGGGTCCGGGACGTGGCGGACCTGTTCACGCTGGACCGGGCGGCGCTCGCCGCGGCCGCGGGCAGCGAGAAGCGGGCGGCGAAACTGGTGGAGCAGATAGCGGCGGCGCGGGACAAGCCCTTGTCCCGGGTGTTCTGCGCGCTCGGGGTGGTCGGCACCGGGCGGGGCATGTCCCGGCGGATCGCCCGGCACTTCGGGACGATGGAGGCCGTCCGTGCCGCGGACGTCGCCGCGATGACGGAAGTGGAGCTGATCGGCGACACCAAGGCGGCGGGGATCGTCGCCCAGGTCGCCGAGCTCGGGCCGGTCATCGACCGACTGGCGGCCGCCGGGGTCAACCTGGTCGAGCCGGGGGTGGTCGCGGGAGCGGGCGGGACGGCGGGATCGGATCCGGCGCCGGCCGGTCCGCTGGCCGGTCAGACCGTGGTGGTCACGGGCCGGATGGCGGGCGCGCTCGCCGCGTACGACACCCGGGACAAGGTGCGCGAGCTCATCGAGCGGGCGGGCGGGAAGTCCGCGAGCGGGATATCCGGGCGGACGACACTCCTGGTGGCCGGCGAGAAGGCGGGCGGCAAGGTCGCCAAGGCGGAGGAGGCGGGCATCGAGATCCTCGGGGAAGCGGCGTTCGCCGAGCGGATCAGCCTCTTCCTCACCGCCTGAGGCCTCCGGGCCCGGCCGCCGGGGTGACCGCCAGGACCGGCGCCGCCGGGGAGGACCACCGGTGCCCGCAGGGGGCGAAGACCAGGAGTACGGGTTTCCCCGGGCGCTGGCGCCAGGAGATCCGCTCCGGCACGTCGTCGCACACCGGGCAGCAGGGCAGCGGGCCGGGTTCCGACGCGCACTCGGGGGCGGCCGCGAGGGATGTGCGGTGCGGGTCGCGCATGGAGACTCCCTGGTCGTGCGGTTGGGCTGAAGGCACTGTGCCATGCCGGGGGCCTGGTCCGCACGGGCGGATCGTCCAGTGTTCGCGCTGGTCAGGAGTGTGCCCCGCCGGAGTATTCCGGTCCTCTTGCGGGCACTTGGTGACCAATGGGCGACCCCGGCGGCCTCGGGAGCCCGGACCGGCGGTCGGGCGGGACGGCGGGCAGGCGCGCAGGCCGTCGAGCTGCTGGAGGGGGTACGTTCGTTCGCGCCGAAGACGTCGGCGCAGCCGACGGGCGCATGAACCCCAAGGACGGACGATCTTGCCTACCAAGTCTTTACGCATACCCACCGCGGACGGCGTGGCCGACGCCTTCGCCGCATTCCCCGACGGCGGCGGGCGCCACCCCGGGGTGCTGCTGTACCCGGACGCCTTCGGCGTCCGCCCCGAGCTGGAGGACAAGGCCCGCGAGCTGGCCGGGCACGGGTACTACGTGCTCGTCCCGAACCTCTACTACCGGCACGGCCCCGCGCCGGTGGTCGAACTTCCCGCGCACATCGGCGCGGAGGACCGGCCCGGGCTCTTCGCCCGACTGATGCCCCTGGTCGAGGCGCACACCGCCGACCGCGTCCTGAGCGACGCCGACGCCTACCTCGGCTTCCTCACGTCCCAGCCCGAGGTCGGCGCGGGACCGCTCGCCACGGTCGGCTACTGCCTGGGCGCCGCACTGGCGATGCGCACCGCGGCGGCCCACCCCGGCCGGGTGGCCGCCGTCGCCGGGTTCCACCCCGGACTCCTTGTCACCGACGCGCCCGACAGCCCCCACCGCCGGCTCTCCGAGCTCACGGCCGAGGTCCATCTCGGTCTGGCCGAAGGGGACCTGGCACCCGAGGCCCGGGAGGAGCTCGACAAGGCGTTCGACGCCGCGGGGGTCCGCCGCACCGTGGAGGTCTACCCCGGCGCCGTCCACGGTTTCACCATGTCCGACACCGACGCCTTCGACCCCTCCGCGCTGCGGCGCCACTGGGACCGGCTGCTCCCCCTGCTCGACCGCACGCTGACCCGCGGCTGACGCCCGGCGGCCGGCGCGGCCGTGCCCCGGAGGGCGGCCGCGCACCCCCGAACGCGACCGCGCCCCCGCTCAGGACCGCAGTCCTGGGCGGGGGCACGCGCCGGGGGCCGGGACGCCGCCGGCCTCGGCGGCGGGGTCAGGCCAGGCGGTCGACCTCGGGGTGCTCGGCCAGCCAGGCACGTACCGCCTGCTGCTCCTTGCCCTTGCCGGTGGCCTGGATCCTCGCCTCCAGACCGGTCAGCTGCTCCTCGGTGAGCTTGAAGGAGCGCAGCCAGCGCGCCACTTCGGGTTCGTCGGCGGCGAAGCCCTCGCGGGCCAGGGTGTGGATGCCGTCGCCCTTGCCCCAGGCGCCCTTCGGGTCCTCCAGCTTGGTCAGGTCGTACGTGGAGTACGCCCAGTGCGGCGACCACAGCACGGCCGCCACGGGCTCCTTCTTCTCGTACGCGCGCTTGAGCTCGGCGAGCATGCCCGGGGTCGAGCCGTCGACCACCTGGTACTCGCCCTCCAGGCCGTACTCCTTGAGGACCTTGTCCTTCAGGATCGACATGGCACCGGCGCTCGGCTCGATGCCGATGATCCGGCCCTTGAACTCCGCGGACCTGCCCTTGAGGTCGGCGAGGGAGCGTACGCCGTCCAGGTACGAGGGGACCGACAGCTCCAGGGAGGTCGGGCCGTACCAGGAGCCGAGGTCCTCCAGCTCGCTGCCGTACTTCTCCCAGTACTGGGCGTGGGTGACGGGCAGCCAGGCGTCGGTCTGGAAGTCGAGCTGGCCGCCGGCCAGGCCGGTGTAGAGGGCGCCCGCCTCCAGCTGGCGGGCGTCGACCTTGAAGCCGCGCCGCTCCAGGAGCTCCTTCCACAGGAAGGTCGAGGCGATGCCCTCGTCCCAGGGGATGTAGCCGACGGAGACCGTACGGCCCTTGCCGATGTCCGCCGCGCCCGTCGGGCCGTCCTCGGTGGCGGAGCCGCCGAGGACGCCCAGGCCGCCCGCCACGAGGGCGAGTACCACGACGCCGGTGAGGGCGTGGGCGGGCTGCGGGCGGTGGTTCCACACCCGTGCGGCTCCCGTCGCGGCGGCGCGCGCCTTGGCGAGGGCGCGTCGGCCCAGCGGGGAGACCTGGCGGCCGAGGGCACCGGTCATGCGGTCGAGGTACATGGCGAGGATGACGATGGAGGTGCCCGCCTCGAAACCGAGGCCGATGTCGACGTTGCCGATCGCGCGGTAGACGGCGCCGCCGAGCCCGCCGCCGCCGACCATGCCGGCGATGACGACCATGGAGAGGCCGAGCATGATGACCTGGTTGACGCCCGCCATCACGGTGGGCAGGGCCAGGGGCAGCTGGACGCGTACCAGGGTGTCGCGGGGGGTCGCGCCGAAGGCGTCGGCGGCCTCGACCAGCTCGGCGTCGACCTGCCGGATGCCGAGCTCGGTCATCCGTACGCCCGGCGGGAGCGAGAAGATGATGGTGGCGATGATGCCGGGCACCACGCCCACCCCGAAGAAGATGATGCCGGGGATGAGGTAGACCATGGCCGGCATGGTCTGCATGAAGTCCAGCACGGGCCGCAGTACGGCGCTGACCCGGTCGGAGCGGGAGGCCCAGACCCCGATCGGGATCGCGAAGAGAAGCGTCACGAGGGTCGCGACCAGGACCAGGGACAGCGTGGACATGGCCTCGGACCACAGGCCCAGGGAGTCCACGAGCGCGAAACCGGCGAAGGCGAGGACGCCGGCCAGGAGGCCGCGCAGCCACCAGGCGGCGACAGCCAGGATGCCGGCGAAGAGCAGCGGTGCCGGGGCCGAGAGCAGGGCGTCGATGCCGTCGTAGAGGCCGGTGACGAGCGCGCTGACGGCGTCGAACAGCCAGGACAGGTGGCGCTGGAGGAAGTCGACGCCGCTGTCGACCCAGTCGCCCAGGTGCAGTCGGGGCATCAGGCCGCCACCTCCGCGCAGGCCATCGGGGGCCGCTGCTCGTCGCCGATGAAGGCGATGAGGCGGTCCTGCGGCACGGAGCCCACGACGGCGCCGTCCGGGTCCGTGACGGCGACGGGGTGCGGCACCCGGGCGCTGACGGCGCACAGGTCGGCGAGCGGGGTGTCGGCGCTGACCGTGGGGCAGGCGCAGGCGTCGGCGCCGGTCGGCGCCTCGTCCATGACCGCGTCGGCCGTCAGGACCCGGGAGCGGTCCACGTCCTGGACGAAGGAGGCCACGTACGGGTCGGCGGGGCGGGTGAGGATGTCCTCGGCGGTGCCCTGCTGGACGATCCGGCCGTCGCGCATGACGGCGATGCCGTCGCCCAGGCGCATGGCCTCGTTCAGGTCGTGCGTGATGAAGACGATGGTCTTCTTCAGCCGCTTCTGGAGCTCCAGCAGCTGGTCCTGCATGTCACGGCGGATCAGCGGGTCGAGGGCGCTGAAGGACTCGTCCATGAGCAGCAGGTCGGCGTCGGTGGCCAGGGCGCGGGCGAGGCCGACGCGCTGCTGCATGCCGCCGGAGAGCTCGTCCGGCCAGGACCGCTCCCATCCCTCCAGTCCGCACAGCGCCAGCGCCTCGGCGGCCCGGCGCTCGCGTTCGGCGCGGGGGACGCCCTGGACCTCCAGCCCGTAGGCGGCGTTCTGCAGGACGTCGCGGTGCGGGAAGAGCGCGAAGTGCTGGAAGACCATGGAGATCTTGGTGGAGCGGACGTGGCGCAACTCGCGGGCGCTGAGCGCGGTGAGGTCCTCGCCGTCGAACAGGATGCGACCGGAGGTGGGCTCCAGGAGTCCGTTCAGCATGCGCAGGAGCGTGGACTTGCCGGATCCCGAGAGGCCCATGACGACGAAGATCTGGCCGGGCTCGACGCGGAAGGAGGCGTCGATGACGGCCGCCGTCGTGCCGCCGGCGCGCAGTTCCTCCCGGTCCGCACCGCCCTGCAGCGCGCGGACCGCGGCGCCGGCCTCGTCGGGGCGCCTTCCGAACACCTTGTACACGTGCTCGGCCTGGAGCGTGGACACATACACCTCGCGGGTCGTACCGGGTACGGCGCGCCGGGGGTGAGCCGGTCGGCCGTGGAGCGGGACGGGATCCGCCCGCGCGCCCCGTACTCCCCCGGCTGGCCGGAGGGCGGGGTTCCGCTCCATGGGCCCCGCTGCCCGGGTCCAATCCCCGCAAACGGGAAGGTGATCCACCTCACACGGGAGGCGCGTCGGTGTCAGCCTCCGGGCGGTGGAGCCGGTGGTGTCGGTTCCGGCACGTGGCGGTGGTGGTGTCGGTTCCGGCCGGTGGCAGTGGTGGTGTCGGTTCCGGCCGGTGGCAGTGGTGGTGTCGGTTCCGGCCGGTGGCGGTGGTGGTGTCGGTTCCGGCCGGTGGCGGTGGTGGTGGTGTCAGCTCCGGGCGGCGGCGGTCGCCGGGGCCGCGGCGCGGACCCCGTCCGGGCCCGGGTCGGCCAGCATGGAGGCGCGCAGGTGGCCGAGGAGCCGGGTCAGCAGCCGGGAGACCTGCATCTGCGAGATGCCGAGCGCGGCGCCGATCTGCGCCTGGGTCAGCTCCTCGCCGAACCGCATCTGCAGCATCCGGCGCTCGCGGTCGGTGAGCCGCTCCAGCAGCGGGGCGAGGCTCTGGATGTCCTCGACCAGCTCCATGGCCGGCTCCTCCTCGCCCATGACGTCGGCGAGGGTGTGGCCCTCGGCCGGGCCGTCGCCGTGCTCGGCGTGCGGCGCGTCGAGGGATCCGCTGGTGTGGCCGTTGGCGGCGACGAGGCCCTCGACGACCTCCTCCTCCGAGAGGCAGAGGTGGGCGGCGAGGTCGGCGACGGTGGGCGACCGGTCCAGGGTGGTGGTCAGCTCCTCCTTCGCCTTGGCAATGTCGATGCGCAGCTCCTGGAGGCGGCGCGGGACGCGGACGGCCCAGGAGGTGTCGCGGAAGTGGCGCTTGATCTCGCCCGTGATGTACGGCATGGCCAGGGTCGAGAACTCGTTCTCGCGGGCCGGGTCGAACCGGTCGATGGCCTTGATCAGACCGATGGTGCCGACCTGGACGATGTCTTCCATGTCACCCCCGTCGCCGCGGCTGCGGAAGCGGCGTACGGCGTACTGGACGAGGGAGGCGTTCATCTCGATGAGCGTGTTGCGGACGTACTGGTACTCCGGGGTGCCCTCGGTCAGCTCGCGCAGTCGCCGGAAGAAGGCCTTCGACAGCTCCCTCGCGTCCGCGGGGGCCACCTCGCGCGGCTCGTCGATCCGGGGCAGGCCCGCGATGCGGGCCGCGTCGGCGCCTCGGCGCGGCTGGGGGACGGCGGCCGAGGGGGTGCCCGGGGGGACGGCGGGGACGGTGGCGGCGAGGGAGGACGGGGCAGGGACCGGCATGGGTTCGCTCCTTGGGCTGGTCGGCTTGCGGCGCGGGACCTTGACTGCCGTAGATGGTGGCCTTCTTCTGCTCGCACGTCAAGAATTGCCGGAAATCCATTTCACGTCTTGCATCACATGAATCGCGTAACGCATCATGAACGCATGGGCAGCCCGTCTCAGCGACAAAACTGGACATTCTTGACTAATCACGCTCGCGTTCTGGTGGCCATCGCCCGGGACCCGGCTGTGCGGCTCAGGGATGTCGCCACGGTGTGCGGTCTGACCGAACGCACGGTGCAGACGATCGTCACCGACCTGGAGTCGGACGGCTACCTCCGCCGCGTCCGCGACGGCCGGCGCAACCGGTACGAGATCTCGGCGGGCGCCGTGTTCCGCCACCCCGCCGAGGCCGGAGTCCAGGTGGCCGGCCTGCTGACCCTGCTGACCGGCGCCGCCGCGGCCCCGGACGCGCCGCCCCCCACCCCAGACCTGACCCCGTCCGAGGCGAACGGCCCCATCGGCATGGCCCCTGTCCCGGACGCCGCCGGACCGGCGGGCCCCGGGACGGACGCGAAGGGGGGGTCCCCCGGTCCGGGGGCCTCCCGTTCGCGGGGACCGGCCTGGTAGCGGCACCCGTCCGGGCCGTCGCCCGGCCCCGGCGCCCACCCGGCGCCGTCCGGGCCCCTCGGACCCGTCCCGCCCTCCTGGCTCCCCGCCCCCGCGTCGCCGCGGGGGCGGGGAGCCGGCGTACGCCCCCGGGTCAGCCCGCCGGGACGGTGTCCTCGAAGGTGGTGCCGGCGGAGCGGTAGGCGTTGACCTTCGCGGCCACCTGGGCCGGCGTCAGGACCCGGTCCTTGACGTGCAGGACGTAGTCCACCTTCTGGTCGTAGGCGCGGGGCGTCGTCGCGGGCTGCCCGTTCAGGTCGATCAGCCACTGGTTGAAGTTGATCGACATGGGGCGCTCCGGCAGGTACCGGGCGTCGTGGGTGCCGAAGAGCCGGCCGTCGACGTAGTAGGTGATGGTGCTGTCGTCGATGGTGAGGACCAGGTCGTGCCAGCCCGCGTAGCTGGTGCGGACCTCGGAGTGCTGGTTGACGGCCTCCCACGGGTCGGGGCGGTAGGTCTCCCAGGACGTGGTGTAGAGGATGTTGCCCGGCTCGCCCCAGCCGCCGTTGGGGAGGTACTCGAAGTCGTACTCGGCGTAGTCGTCGGCCATCGGGGCCTTGAGGTCGTTGATGGTGAAGAAGGTCTGGACGAGGCGGTCGCCGTCGGGGCCGTACTTGGGGGCGTCCGAGAACCGCACGCGGGCCGCGTAGGTGCCGTTCTTGAACTTCGTCGCCCGGGTCAGCACCTCGGTGTGCTTCGTGCTCTCGCCGGTGCCCGCCGTGGAGGTCTCCAGGTTCATGAGGGAGTTCCCGCCCTCGACCGCGAAGGTGACGTTCTCAGGGGCCCAGGTAGCGCCGCCGACGCCCGGCCCGCCGGCGTTGGAGCGGATGCTCCAGCCGTGCGCGTTGACAGCCGGGTCGGTGTGGGACCCGTAGTTGAAGTCGTCGAACAGGGTGGCTCCGCCGGGTCCCGGATCGGTGGGCGTCGGCGTCGGGGTCGGGTCCGGGTCGGGCGAGTTGCCGCCGGGCGCGGTGCCCCACACGGTGGCGGAGCCGAGCTGGGCCGTGACCCTGTCCCAGTCCCCGTACGCGGTGCGCGAGCCGCTGAAGGAGTAGTCGTCGGCCTGGTTGAGGGTCTGCCAGTCCGCGCGGTGGAAGCGCAGCTGCATGTCGCCGGTGTCGGCGCCGGGTGCGAGCGATCCGGCGGCCGCCGTGAAGGAGATCTCCAGATAGCGGTCGGCGGTGGCGGTCGGGTTCGCCGGGGTGCCGAAGGTGCCGGTGATGTTCGAGCAGCCCTTGACCGCCCAGGAGCAGGCGAAGCGGTACTGGGCGCTCGGGCCGTCCGCCTTGAAGTAGTAGCGGAGCTTGACCTGGTCGAGCGCGACGGCGGCGGTGCCGTTGTTGACCACCTTGAACCAGGGCTCGACCTGGTCGGCGGTGGCTCCGCTCGCGCTGGTGCGGTACTGGACCTTCACGGCGGCGGCCGCGGCGCCGGCGGGCGCCTGGATCAGCGCGGCCGAGCCGAGTCCGGCGACGAGGGCCACGGCGAGGGCCAGGGCTGTACGGCGCTTGCCGGAACGGGCGGCGGATCGATGTACCGCGGAGCCTTCGGGTCGGGGTGTCTCAGTGCGCATCGTGCGTTCCTCTCGGGTGGGGGGGGTCACGAGGTGGACGTGGTGTGCGGTATCGCGCGCCCGGCCCGGCCGCCGACGCCCAGCGCGGCGAGCCGTTCGCGGTGGGGGCCGAGCCGGCGCAGGAAGTCCGGCCAGTCCCGGTGCGCGGACCAGGCGGTGTCGGCCAGGGCGCAGAGGCGCGGGAAGGCCAGGTATTCCAGCTGCGCGGGGGTCCGCGCGTACTCGGTCCACAGCTGGGCCTGGGTGCCGAGGACGCGGCGGGCGGCCTCCGGTTCCCAGTGGGCGGGCGCGGGGTCGTTGTCGTAGACGCCCCGCAGGTCGACCACGCCGTCCTGGCCGCGGGGCTCGGCCGGGTCGGCGGACTGGGGGTAGTCCAGGTAGGTGGAGCGGAACGGCGCCATGACCACGTCGTGGCCGCGGCGCGCGGCGGTGCGGCCGTGCTCCGGGTCGAGCCAGGCCATGGCGGTGAAGGAGCCGGGGAGGTCCGCCCCGGACTCGGTCCAGCCGAGGGGGCTGCGGCCGAGTGAGGCGAGGTGGTCGGCCGCGGTGCGCAGGAACCAGCCGTGGAGGGCATCCGGCCCCGCCAGGCCCTCCGCCGCGGCCCGGGCCCGGGCGGCCGGCGAGTCCCGCCACTCGGTGCCGGGGCATTCGTCGCCGCCGAGGTGCACGTACGGGGCGGGGAACACGTCCGTCACCTCGTCCAGGACCGTGCGGCAGAAGTCGAGCACCTCCTCGTGGACGCCGAGCACCGTGTCGCAGACGCCCCAGCGGGTCCACGGCTCCAGGCGCGTGCCCGGCCGGTTGCCGAGCTCCGGGTAGGCGGCGAGGGCGGCCCGCGCGTGGCCCGGCATCTCGACCTCGGGGACGACCACGACCCCGCGCCGGGCGGCGTACGCGACGAGGCCCGTCAGCTCACTCCTGCTGTACGCGCCCTCGTGGGGGACGCCGTCGCCCTCGGTCTCGGCACGCCTGCCGCCGATCTCGGTGAGGCGGGGGTAGGCGGCCACGGGCATCCGCCAGCCCTGGTCGTCGGTCAGATGCAGGTGCAGCACGTTGAGCTTGTGCAGGGCGAGCAGGTCCACGAAGCGGCGTACGTAGGAGACCGGCTGGAAGTGGCGGGCCACGTCGAGCATGGCTCCGCGCCAGGCGAACCGCGGCCGGTCGGTGATCCGTACGCAGGGCAGGAACCACCGCTCGCGTCGCTGGGCGTGCTCGCCGAGGGCCTCGGGGGGCAGCAGCTGGCGCAGGGTCTGGACCCCGCGCAGTAGGCCTTCGGGGCGCGCGGCACACAACAGGACGGCCTCGGTGGTGACGGTCAGCACATAGCCCTCGTCGCCGAGGGCGGCGCCGTGGCCGCCCGCGACGCCGGAGCCGGCGCCGGGGTCGAGGCGCAGGGACACGCGCCCGTCGGGGCCCGGCGGCAGGGCCAGTCCGGTGGGGGGAGCGAGCAGTTCGCGGAGCAGTGCGGCGGCCTCGCCGGCGCCGGGGCCGGCGTGCAGAGCGGTGTCCCGGTCGAGGGTGAACCGGCCGGGCCCGGCGACGACGGACTCGGGGCGCGGGACGAGCGCGATGTCGGCGTGGTGGGCGGGCATGCCTCGGGTTCCTCCCCGATACGGCGGCGGCGGGCGGGCGGGACGGCTGGGGCGGCGGGCGACGGGCGGGCGGTGCGGCTGGGCCGGCAGGCGACGGGCGGTCTTCCGGTGCACTGGCGGACGGAGGCCGGCGCCCGCGGACGTCCCTGCGGCGGTGCTTACC
The DNA here is from genome assembly GCF_042716255.1 of Streptomyces sp. NPDC058662. NCBI lineage: Bacteria > Bacillati > Actinomycetota > Actinomycetes > Kitasatosporales > Streptomycetaceae > Streptomyces > Streptomyces sp. NPDC058662. Next base: position 17,283 of record NZ_JBHXRU010000009.1, read on the forward strand.
AGTTCACCAATTGGTGAGGTGACGGCTTGAAGGTGGCATGCTCCGCGCAACGCGTCAACCCCCGCTGTGGCAAGGGATGTTCACCGATCCCTGACCGATGGCCCGGGCCGAGTGCTTAGATGTGCATGACCAGTTGGACATGACCAGCGGCGAAAGGAGACGGGTATGCACACCGAGCAGGGTCCCTCCGGCTCGATGCTCAAACGGGAACGGGTCCGCGAGCACCTGCTGGGGCTGATCGACGTCCGGCGGCCCGGGGACGCGATCCCCTCCGAGCGCACGCTGTGCGCCGCCCTTGAGGTCTCCCGGCCCACCCTGCGCGCGGCCGTGGACGAGCTCGTGGCCACCGGAGCGCTGGTCCGGGAGCACGGGCGCGGCATGTTCGTCGCACCCGCCAAGATCACCCAGGAACTGGCGGCGGACGAGGCGCCCTTCGCCGTCCGCCAGGCCTCGGGGCACTGGTCGAGCCGGGTCCTGGAGCACTCCACCGTGCAGGCGGGTGCCCGCATCGGACGGCGGCTGCGGATCTCGCCGGGGGCGCAACTGCGCTACATCGCCCGCCTGCGGCTGGTGGACGGGGCTCCGATGGCCATCGAGCACCTGCACATCCCGGCCGACCTGGTGCCGGCGCTGACACCGGCGGAGCTGGAGGCGGGCGACCTCTACGAGCACCTGCGCGACCACCACGGCGTGTACGTGCACGAGGCCCGGCAGTCCATCGAGCCGACCGTGGTCAACGAGGCCGAGGCGGACCTGCTCGATGTCCCCCTGCTCTCCCCCGCCCTGCTGATCGAACGGCTCACCACCGACACCACCGGTCGGCCGGTCGAGTACGTGCACTCGGTCTACCGCGGCGACCGCTACCGGATCGTGTCCACCCTGGCCCTCGGGGTGACCCCCGGCGCGGGGATGCCCGGCCACCACCCGGGCATCCCCCCGGGCGACCTCGGCCGCCGCGGCATCATCACCTCCACCACCAGCGGAGACATCCACACGAGCGCATGACCCCCGGCCCGGCCGGCCCGGCCGGCCCGGCCGGTCCCCGCCCCCGGCCGCCCCGCGCCCGTCGCTACGTGACGCGGAAGCCGCCCGTCACGGAGTCGCGGAGGTCTCGGTGGAAGGTGAGCCGGTCCCAGGTGGGGAACGCCAGGTCGGTGACGGCCAGCAGGCGCCCGGCGGAGTCGTGGAGAGTGCGCCGGACGCTCAGGCCGCACACCGGGGCGGCGGTCGGGGCGTGGGTGGTACGGGTCATGGTGATGGTCTCGGCGATCCGGCCCTCGCGTTCCGCCCGGTCCAGCCAGCGGTGCAGGGGGGCCAGCTCCACGTCCCGGACGGCCCCCGGCCGGTCGCGGTAGGCGGCCAGGTCCGGGTGCTCCGCGACGACGGCGGAGCTGAGGTAGGTGACGGCGTCGCGGACGGTCTCGCCCGACCTGCCGCGTTCGCGCCGGTGGTGGACCAGGGTGCGCTCCCCGCCGGCCATGCCGAGCAGCGCCGCGAGCGAGGGCGCCACGGTGACATGGGTGAGCCAGCTCCGGGTGGGCGCGGGAACCGGAAAGGACGGACGGGCCCCCTCCGGCCCCGCCGGTTCGGCGGGCGTCGCGCCCGAGGCGGCGGGGGTCCCGGTCGCCGCCACCGACCGGGACCCCCGCCGCCCGGTCACCACGAGGCCGTCCTCGCGCAGGTGCTGGAGTGCGGCCCGGATGGTCTGCCGGTTGACCTGGTAGCGGGCGGCCAGGCTGCGCTCGGAGGGCAGTCGGCCGCCGGGGGTGCTCGCGGCGCGGTCGAGTTCGTCCCGCAAGGCTGCGGCGATCCGCTGGTACTTGGGCATGGCGGCCGGGCCGCCGCCCCGCGAAGTGGAGGACATGGCTTCTCCTCTGACGGGTGGTCAAGGACTGCGCGGTCTGCCCGAACAACCTAGCATTGGTCTATACCTGTGGTGGAGCGGAGGCCCGGCCGAGGGGCGCCTTTCGGCCGGTTCCCCACCCCCGCCCCGGACGCCCGCCCCCGGCTCGGACTCGCACCCGCTTCCGGCCCGGCTACCTGCCCCCCGGCGGCCCCGGCTGCACCCGCAGCGGGTTCGGCAGGGGCAGATAGCGGGCGTCCGCTCCGTCCGCCCCGGTCCAGCGCAGGAGCAGGTTGGTCTTGCCCGGCAGGCTCGGCGCGGTGAGCAGCTCCGCGATCTCGGGGAGACCGCGCGCGGCGTCGTAGCGCAGGAACTCCTCCCGCGCGGCCGGCCAGAGCAGCGGGGAGATGTCCGGATACCGCTCGGTGAGGGCGGCCGCGATCCCCATGAGGTGGTTGACCACCAGGCAGTAGACCAGCCGCTGCCACGCGGCCCCGCGCTCCGGGTCGGGCAGCAGCTTGACCCCCTCCGCGTCGCGGAACAGCGCCTGGACCGGGGTGCCCGCCGCGTCGACGGCCACCACGGTGTTCTGCAGGTGCGCCTCCAGGACGACACCGTGGCGGGCGAAGAGCTCCAGCACGGGCGGCACGACCTGGCGCAGGTACGCCCGCCACCACCCGGCCGGGTCGGCGGTGCGCTCCAGCGGGCTGCCGTCCCAGCCCTCCGCGAGAGCGGCGGCGAGCAGGGGTTCGGCCCCGGGCAGTACGTGCGCGCGCAGTCCGTCGCGGACCAGCACGGCGAGCTCTTCGAAGGCGAACCCGGCGGTACGGTAGCCCCGGTCGGCCAGCCAGGCCGCGGGGGAGCCCGTCCGGCGCAGGGCGGCGAACCCGGCCTCGACGGCCGAGTCGGTGCGCCGCAGCTTCACCAGGTCGTGCCGCCACAGCCGGCGGACGTCGTTGGTGATCCGCACGTCGAGGCTGAACTTCACGAACAGGTCGCGGTCTTCTCCCGCCACGTGCACGGTACGGATGGACGCCGTGGGCCAGGCCGGCCGCCGCCCCTCCCCCAGCAGTACCAACCGCCCGTCGGCGAAGGCCTCGCGCACGGCCGGCCGGGCGCCCACCAGGTCCAGCTGCCAGGGGTGCGCGGGCAGCAGCCGGTAGCCGGCGGGAGCGCGCGGGCCGTCGAGGAGGTCGGCGAGGGAGTCGACCGCGTCCGCGGCGGCCGCCCCGCCCTCCTCCACCGCCTGGTCCTCCCGCAGCCCCAGCATGACCAGCGGGAACCGGGCGTGCGCCTCGGGCGCGTAGGGCAGCCAGCTGCCCGCCGGCGCCCCGCCGCGCGCCTTGGGGGCGGGGTGGTACGGGTGCCCCATGAGCAGAGCCTGCTCGGAGCGGAGGTACGGGTCCGCGGGGGGCTCGGCCGACTCCCGGGCGGCCAGCAGCGCGGCGACGGCGTCGCGGCTGTCGGCGATCTCCACCGGCAGCTCGTCGTTCGCCAGGCCCGTGTACCGTCCGAGCTCGTCCGAGGTGAGCTTCACCAGCTCGCTGTGGCTGAGTCCGTGCCAGCCGCCCGCCGTACGCAGTTCGGGGCGGGCCGGCCTGCGCCCGCCGCGCACCCGCAGCAACCGCCCGCTGCCGCGCAGCCGGTGGACTCCCGCCCCCTGCGGGTCGGCCGCCTCCCGCAGGAGGCAGTTCAGGAGCGGCGCGGCGGCGTACGCGTCCGCGGCGGCGTTGAGGTCCACTGGTTCCCTTCGCTGGGGCGGGCGTGCCCGGGGTCGCACGGCGAGCGCCCGTCATGATCTTCAGTATCCGCGATGATGTCGTGATCATCCTGTGGAGCGACCTTCCGGCCGGACCCGACCCCTGTGACGTGCGGAGCAGCAGTATGCGATTTCCCGCGAGCGCGGCCGAAGAAGCCGTGGCCGCCGAGCTGGCCGACGTACGGCCGGCGCTCGGACCGGCGTACGCCGGCGCGCTGGACGGCGCGCGGGCCGCCGTACTGACCCGGCTGTGGCGGGCCCTGGCCCACGAACCGCTGCCGTGGGTGGTGGGCCGCGAGCGGGGGGCCGGCACGCTGACGGTGACGCTGGCCGGCGGCGCCCGGCTGGAGGGCCCGGCAGCCGATCCGTACGCGACGGCGCCCTACGTGGACGAGGTGCTGCTCGACGGTGTGGCATACCGGCAGGCGGCCCGGCTGATGGCGGCGCTGGAGGTGCCGCACGGGAAGGAGTTCGCCGCCGAGCTGGACGACAGTACGGCCTCCCTCGCGCTCTCGCGGGCCGGCCGGCCGCCGGCCGGGGAGGACGACACCGGGGCACGGACCACCTGGGAGTGGGAGCAGCGGATCGTCGACGGCCATCCCTACCACCCGAACTGCCGCTCCCGGCCCGGCTTCTCGGTGGCCGAGCAGCTGGCGTACGCCCCCGAGCACCGCCCGGTGGTCGAGCTCGGGCTGATCCCCGTACCGGCCGGGGAGTGCCTGGTGACCGGTGACTGGCCGGCGGAGCTGCGCGACGGGGGACGGATCCTGGTCCCGGTGCATCCCTGGCAGGCGGTGCACACGCTGGGCCATCAGCGGGTGCGGGCCGGCTTCCCGGCGCACCCGCTGATGGCCCTGCGGACGCTGGCCCCGATGCCCGGCGGGGTCGGGGACCGGGGCGCGGTCGCCGGAGCGCATGTGAAGACCGCGCTGAGCACCCGGCTGACCTCCTCCGTCCGGGACATCTCCGTCTACTCCGTCGACACCGCCGCGGCGGTGTCCGCCTTCGCCCAGACGCTGGCCGCGCGGCTCGACGGCCGGCTGCACATCACGCGCACCCTGGGCGCCGCCACGGCGCACAGCCCGGACCTGGCGGCGGTGCTGCGTGAGCCGCCGGAGGTGTACGCGGACACCGGCGCGGGCGAACGGGTCCTCCCGGTGGCGGCGCTGGCCTGCTTCCCGCCCGCGCGCTCGCCGGCCTGGCAGGCGGAGTTCGCCCGGCTCGCCCTCTCGGTGTGCCTGCGTGTCCTGGAGCTCGGTGTGGCACTGGAGGCCCACGGGCAGAACCTCCTCGTCGTCCTGTCGGCCTCCGGCGACCCCCTCCGGCTGGTCTACCGGGACCTCGCCGACATCCGGATCAGCCCGGCCCGCCTGGCGCGGCACGGGCTGGCGGTCCCGCCCCTGTCCGGCCGGCTGATCACCGATGACGACACCGTCCTGCGGCGCAAGCTGTTCGGCTCGCTCGTGACGGGAACGCTCGGTGCGACGGCCGGCTCGTCCGAGGCCCTCGCCGAGGCCCTCGGCCCGGCCCTCGCCCGTACCGGCGGACTGCCCGCCACCGCCGACCGGGCGGCCCTGCTGCGCGATCGGCTGCCCACCAAGGCCCTCACCCTGATGCGGCTCAGCCCGGACGTCCCGGGCGACCAGTGGGCGGACCTTCCCCCGCTCCCGGCGACCGGCCGGAGCTGACCGGGCCGCCGGGGTGAGGCGGGGCGCCGAGGGGTGAGGTGGGCCGCCGGGGGGTGAGCCGGGGCGCCGAGCGGGCTACTGTTCAGGGGCATGACAGACCTGCACGCCGTACGGGCGTCCTACGACGCCGTCGCCGCCGACTACGCCCGGCTGGTCGGCCCGGAGCTGGCCCGCAGACCGCTGGACCGCGCCGTGCTGGCCGCGTTCGCGGAGTACGTGCGCGCGGCGGAGGGCGGCGGCGGCCGGGCCGTGGCCGACCTGGGCTGCGGTCCGGGGCGGCTGACGGCGCACCTCGACGGACTCGGCGTACGGGCCTTCGGTGTCGACCTGTCCCCCGCGATGGTGGCGGTGGCCCGCCGGAGCTACCCGGGCCTGCGGTTCGAGGTCGGCTCGATGACATCGCTGGACGTCGCGGACGGGGTGCTCGGCGGGGTCCTGGCCTGGCACTCCCTGGTGCACACGCCGCCCGCGGAACTGGCGCCGCTGTGCGCCGAGTTCGCCCGGGTCCTGGCACCGGGCGGGCATGCTCTGATTGCTTTCGGGGCGGGCGAGGGGCGGATCCGGCTGGACCGGGCGTACGGGCATCCGGTCGACCTCGACGTGTACCGGAACCCGCCCGACCGGATCGCCGCCCTGCTGGCGGAGGCGGGACTGACGGAGGTGGCCCGCCTGGTCCGCGCCCCGGACGCCCTTGAGGAGTCCCCGCAGGGCTTCCTGCTGGTGCGCAAGACCTGACCGGCACGCCTGACCCGCACCGCCTGACCCGCGCGGCCTGAGCCGCGCCGCCCGACCCGCGCGGCCTGACCCGTACGGCTGACCGCACAGCTGATCCGCGGTATGAGACGGCCCGAGCGGCCGTCCGCGTCACCAGCGCAGGGGCAGCCGGGTCACTCCGCGCATCAGGGTGCCCGGGAGCCAGGTGCGCGGTCCCGCGTCCGGGTCCTCGGCCAGCTCGGGGAACCGCTCCAGCAGGGCGCGGACCGCGATGCTCCCCTCCATCCGGGCGAGCGGCGCGCCGAGGCAGAAGTGGATGCCGTGGCCGAAGGCGAGGTGGCCGCGGCCCGTCCGGCGGATGTCGAAGACGTCGGGCTCCGGGAACCGGGCGGGGTCGCGGTCCGCGCCGGCCAGGCACACGAGCACGGAGGTGCCGGCCCCGATGAGGGTGCCGCCGATCTCCAGGTCCTCGCGGGCGAAGCGGTACGTGGCGTGCTGCACGGGGCCGTCGTAGCGGAGCATCTCCTCCACCGCGCCGCCGATCAGGGCGTCGGGGTCGGCGCGCAGCGCGGCCAGCTGGCCGGGGTGCGCGAGCAGGGCCCGCACCCCGTTGCCGATCAGGTTCACGGTGGTCTCGTGCCCGGCGACGAGCAGCAGGAAGGCCATGCCGATCAGTTCGTCCGGGGAGAGCTGGTCGCCGTCCTCGTCGCGGGTCCGGATGAGGGCGCTCAGCAGGTCGTCGCCCGGGCGGGCGGCCTTGGCCGCGACGAGTTCGTGGAGGTAGGCGGTCATCTCCCCCAGCACCTGCGGGGACGCGCCGGCCGGGTCCGCGGGCGCGACGATCTCCCCGGACCAGGCGCGAAAGCGCCGCTGGTCCAGGTCCGGGACGCCGAGGAGTTCGCAGATGACGGTCATCGGCAGGGGCGCCGCGAAGTCCCGGACGAGGTCGGCCCTGCGGTCCGGCCGGGCCTCCATGGCGTCCAGCAGCTCCTCGGTGACCTGCTGGACGCGGGGGCGCAGGGCCTCGACGCGGCGCGCGGTGAACTCGCGGGCCACCAGGCGCCGGAGCCGTGTGTGGTGGGGCGGGTCCGTCTCCAGCATGTTGCTGGACACGGCGGTGTCCGGGGCGGCGGCGAACAGGTCGGACCCGAGCCAGTCCTTGGACAGGGCCGGGTGGGTCAGAGCCTGTCGGGCCTCCTCGTGACCCACGATCAGCCAGGAGCGGGCGGCGCCCACGACCAGCTGGTGGACGGGACCGGTGGCGCGCAGTTCCGCGTAGAAGGGGTAGGGGTCGGCGTCGAACTCCTCGGCGCACGCGGTGATGTCCAGGACCGTCATGCAGCCAGCCTACGGCGGTCGTTGGCCCGGCGCGGGACGGATATCCGGCCGAAAGCGCCCCCTGGAGCACCCTGCCGGAGCCGGACCGGGGGATCCGGGCCCGGCGGATCCCCCGGTGCGACCGCCGCGCTCCCGGGCCCTGCCCCAGGCCCTTCACCCGGCCCGGCGCCCCCGGGCACGGCCTCGTCGCCGGACTGCACATATGAACAACCGGATCGTTTCCCCTGTGCGCCGTTCGAGGGGCAGCGCGGTGTGTGTGGGCCCGCCTTCGCGCCGAACGGCCCGCGCGGTGGGAGGAAGGAGGCATGAGCCTCCACCGGCGCCGGGTACTGGCGAGCACGGCCGCCGCCGTTCTCGCCGGCGTCGGGGCTGCGGCCCCGGGCCCGGACTACGCCGCGCTCGCCCGCGGCATCGACGGGCGCCTGGTCCTCCCGGGCGACGGGGACTACGCCGAGGCCCGGCAGCTCTTCCAGCCCCGGTACGACACGGTCGCCCCGGCCGCCGTGGCCTATCCCGCGCACGCCGGCGACGTCGCCGTCTGCGTGGACTTCGCCCGCCGCTCGGCGGTGCCGGTGGTCCCGCGCGGCGGCGGGCACGGCTACGCGGGCTTCGCCACCCGCGCCGGCGGGCTGGTCGTCGACGCCGGAGCCATGGCCGCGGTGGTGGTCGAGGGGGACGGTGTCCGGGTCGGCGCGGGGGCCCGGCTGGGGGACCTGAACGCCGCCCTGGCCGGCCGCGGGCTCGGTGTCCCCACCGGGCTGTGCCCCTCCGTGGGCATCGCCGGGCTCACCCTGGGCGGCGGCCTGGGCCTGTCCTCGCGGGCTCACGGCGCCACCTGCGACCGGCTCACGGGCGCCCGGGTGGTCACCCCCGACGGGGCCGTCCGCGAAGTCGCCGCCGACCGGCATCCGGATCTGTACTGGGCCCTGCGGGGCGGCGGGGGCGGCAATTTCGGCGTGGTCACCGAGTTCCGGTTCCGCGCCCACCCGGTCGGCGACTGCGCCTTCGCCGAACTGCACTGGCCCGCCGACGCGTCGGCCGCCGTCCTGCGCGGGTGGCAGCGCTGGCTGGACGGGCTCGCGGACCCGTTCTGGAGCCAGGTCGAGTTCACCGTCCCGTCCGGCCCCGAGCCCGCGGGCCCCCCGGCGGTACGGGTGGTGTGCCTCGACGGGCGCCGCGAGCTGGAACGGCAGCTGACCCGCCTGTCCGACCTCGTCGGCGCCCCGGCGCGGGACGACTGGATCGTCGTACGGGGCTACGGGGACACCGTCCGGGCCATGTCCGGCTGCTCGGAGCAGAGCCCTGCCGAGTGCCGCCTGCCCGGTGTGCTGCCCGGCCGGGGACCCGAGGGGCGGCTGGGCCGCTCCTCCTACGCCGCCCGCTCCGACTTCTGGGCGGGCGGCGGACTGCCGGCTCCGGCGATCGGCGCGGTGCTGGACGCCGTACGCCGCTACCCGCGCGAGGCACCACCCGGCGGGCACGCGGTGGTGCAGTTCGACGGCGTCTGCGGCGGAGCCCTCAACCGGGTGCCGGCCGGCGACACCGCCTTCGCGCACCGCGACGCCGCCTTCCTCGCCCAGTACCTCGTCGGCTGGCCGGATTCCGCCCCGGCCGCCGAGGTGGACCGGCACCAGCGCTGGCTCGACGGGCTGTGGGCGGACCTGCGCCCGTGGGCGAGCGGCCGCGCCTACCAGAACTACACCGACCCGAAGCTCACCGGCTGGCGCGAGGCCTACTACGGGCCCAACCTCGCGCGGCTGGAGCGGGTCCGGCAGGCCTACGATCCCGACCGGCTCTTCCGCTTCCCCCAGGCCGTCTAGGTTTTCGCGGCCGTACAGGTACAGGAGCACCGCATGCGACGAACACTGACCACGGCCGCGGTGGCGGCCGCGCTGCTCGTGCCGGCCGGGCCGCTGCCCGGCGCCGAGGCCGGCGCCGCCGCCCCCGCGGCGGCCGGGCGGTGGTCCGCCCGCGAGGCCCAGTCCTTCTGGACCCCTGAGCGGATGGCCGCGGCCGTCCCGCTGCCCTCGGCGACCCCGGCACCGTCCGCACCCTCGGACCTGCCGGCGTCCGCGCCCTCGGACCTCCCCTCCCCCGCACCCTCGGACCTGCCGGCCCCCGCGCCCTCGGACCTCCCCTCCCCCGCACCCTCGGTCCTGCCGGCGTCCGCGCCACCTCCCGCGCCGGCGTCCGCGTCCCCCTCCCCCGTCCGCCTCGCCGCCGCCCCGGCCCCCGGCATCGGCCAGGACTTCGCCGGTATTCCCGTCGTCGGCCGGATGTTCGTCGTGAAGGGCGGCTCGGGCTACTTCTGCACCGCCAGCGTGGTCTCCTCCCCCGGCCGCGACCTGGTCCTCAGCGCCGCCCACTGCCTGCTCGGCACCGACGCCCGGCAGGTGGCCTTCGTACCGCTGTACACGCGCGCCCGGCCGCAGCCGTACGGCATGTTCCCGGTCCTGCGGGACAAGGCCGGGCGCTCCCGGGTGTGGATCGACCCCCGCTACCGCTCCCGGGGCCCCAACCGGGCCGCGACCCTCGACGTGGCCTTCGCACGCGTCGGGCCGGACGCGCGGGGCCGCCGGGTGGAGGACGTGGTCGGCGGCAACCGGCTGGTCACCGGCTCCGGTTACGCGCACGCCCGGGTCTCCCTGATCGGCTACCCGTCGTCCGCGGCCCGGCCCCGGCTCTGCGTCAACCGGACGACGAAATTCACCAGCGGGGACGCCCGCATCCCGGGGTCCTTCCTGCGCATCGACTGCACCGGCTACCCGGGCGGGACGAGCGGCGGCCCGTTCCTGACCCGCTACGACGCGCGCACCCGCACCGGCGACGTGGTCGGGATCATCGGCGGTTGGAAGTTGGGCGGGGACCGTCCCGACACCTCGTACAGCTCCTACTTCGGCGCGGACGTCAGGACGTTGTACGCGAAGGCGGCCGCCTCGGCGAAGGCGGGGTGAGCACCCGCACCCACCGCGTCCGGCGCGGATTGCCGACCGTGCGGGGCGTCGCCGGGAGACCGTCGGCGGTCAGGGCGTCGGCGGGTGCCAGACCCAGTCGGCGGCGCAGTTCGGCCAGTGCGGTGTGGACGGGCGCCAGCACCACCTCGGCGTCCGGCTCGATGCCCGCGAGGGCGTGCGCGAGGGTCTCGATGGCCTCCGCCGCGTCCTCCGCCGAGCCCCGGCTCCAACCGCCGGGCCCGCCGCCGCGGCCCGCCGCGGCCGTACCCCGGGGGGCGACGGCGTCGTAGAGGTGGCAGGCGGCGTCAGCCGCGGCGTCGGCCCGTTCCCCGACGCCCGGCGCCGCGATCGTCGGCAGTTCCATGCCCGGTCAACGAGCGGGAACCGCCGGGGGAACGAGCGCGGTGGTGCGTCATCGACCGGTGAGGCCCGCCCGCACCGGTTCCCCGAGCCGGAGCCGGGGTTGGGGCCGCATAGGCTTGCCCGTCATGAGCGACACACCCCGCACGCGGCGGTTCGGCCGGACCCGCGCCGCCTCACGCACCCCCGGCGCCGCCCGGGTGCCGGGTGCGCTGGCGCAGCTCGCCGTCCTGCTGCGGACACCGGCGCGGGAGGCGGAGCCGTTGTTCGCGCAGGCGCCCAGGGCCTGGCAGCGGGCGCTGCCGTACGTCGTGGTCGGTATCGTCGTGGTGTCGCTGCTGCCCGTGACCATCGCGGTGCTGACCAACGACTACGAGGCGGGCGGGGGCTGGTCGGGCGCGCTCGGAGTGGCACAGACCGTGCCGCTGCTCCTGGCGGTGACGCGGCCGCTGCCCGCCTGGGTGCTGGTCCTCGTCGCCGACGCGCTGGGCGCGTTCCTGCTGCTCAGCTCCGACGTGATGGCCGGGCGGGCGTGGCCGTGGACGCCGATGGCCATCGTCGGCTACTTGGTGCTGATGGCCTGCCTCGGGCTGCGCGAGTCGCCCCGGACCCTGACCGGGGTGTGGCTGGCCACCGGCGCCGTCGGGGCGGGGCTGGGCTTCTTCCAGCCCGCGGGCGCCACGAACACCGCGGCACTGCTCTTCGTACTGGCCGGGGTCGTGCTGGTGCTGTCCTGGGCGCTGCGGGGTCTGGGCGACGCGCGGCAGCGGATCGCCGAGCAGGAGAGCATCAGCGACGCGGAGCGGTCCCGGCGGACGCTGCTGGAGGAACGGGCACGGATCGCACGGGAGTTGCACGATGTGGTGGCCCACCACATGTCGGTGATCACCGTGCAGGCCGATTCGGCTCCGTACCGGCTGCCCGGCATGCCGGAGCCGGTCCGGGAGGAGTTCGAGGCGATCGCGGCCAGTGCGCGGGAGTCGCTGGGCGAGATGCGCAGGCTGCTGACCGTTCTGCGCGGCGACGGGGCGAACGGCGGCCCGGGGGCCGACGGCGAGCGGGCGCCGCAGCCCGGGATCGGCCGGCTGCAGCAGCTCGTCGAGGCGACCGTACGGGCCGGGCAGCCGGTGGAGTTGTCCCTGGCGGCGGACGCGGCGGGGGCGGCGCCGCCCGCCGTGGACCTCTCGGCGTACCGGATCGTGCAGGAGGCCCTCGCCAACGTGGTGCGGCACGCCCCGGGGGCGCGGACGCGGGTGTCGGTGACCGTCGACGCCGACGAGGTCCTCGTCCTGGTGGTCAACGGACCGGCCCGGGACGCCCGGCCGGTGCTGGAGAGCACGGGTACGGGGCACGGGCTGGTGGGGATGCGCGAGCGCGTACGGTTGACGGGCGGGACACTGGACACCGGTCCACTGCCCGACGGCGGCTTCCGCGTCGCGGCCCGCCTTCCCCTGAACGCCCCTATTGAGGACGCCAGTTGACCATCCGTGTGATCATCGTCGACGACCAGGCCATGGTGCGGGCCGGGTTCGCCGCGCTGCTGTCGGCGCAGGCCGACATCGATGTGGTGGGTGAGGCGCCCGACGGCCGCCAGGGGGTGCAGGTCTCCCGCTCCACGCACCCCGACGTGGTGCTGATGGACGTGCGGATGCCGGAGATGGACGGGCTGACGGCGGCCCGGGAGATCCTCGACCCGCCGCTCGGGGTGGTGCACCGGCCGAAGGTGCTGATGCTCACGACCTTCGACATCGACGACTACGTGTACGAGGCCCTGCGGGCCGGCGCCTCCGGGTTCCTGCTCAAGGACGCGCCGCCGGCGGACCTGATCTCGGCGGTGCGGGTGGTCGCGTCGGGCGAGGCCCTGCTGGCGCCCTCGGTGACCCGGCGGCTGATCGCCGACTTCGTGCAGCGGCGGCCGGCGCCGCGCAAGGATCCGGCGCTGCGGCTGAACGGCCTGACCCCGCGTGAGACCGAGGTACTGGAGCTGATCGCGCGGGGGCTGTCGAACCAGGAGATCGCGGGTCACCTGGTGGTGGCGGAGCAGACGGTCAAGACGCACATCGGGCGGGTCCTGGCCAAACTCGACCTGCGGGACCGGGCGCAGGCGGTGATCTTCGCGTACGAGGCGGGACTGGTCCGCCCGGGCGACAGCACCTGAGACCGGCGGTCGTCTCTCCTCCACCCCCTACCGGGGTATGACAACCGGGTTGGCTCCCTGGTGCGACGTGCCGTGCGCCACCCCGTTCTTACCTTCCTCCTCGTCAGAGGGCTCGCGACGAGGAGGGGGGAAGTGGCATGCGCCGCTTCGCAAGGACACTGGGCACGGCCGTGGCGGCGGTGGCCGTCGTCGTGGGCACCGCGGGGTGGGCTTCGGGCGACAGCCAGCGGGCGGTCACCGGGCCGCCGCCGGGCACCGCCGACTGGCGGGCCGAGACCCTGGCCGGCCGCCCCCTGCCCGATCCGGCGAGCGCCGCGCCGCTGGAGGTGGCCCGCTTCTTCGCGGAGTTGGACGACCCGGCGCGGCGCGAACTGCTGCGCCGCCACCCGCTGGTGGTGGGCAACCTGGACGGCGCGCCGCTGCCCCTGCGGTACGAGGCCAACCGGATCGCGGCCGCGGCGACGGGTGAGGCGCGGTACGCCCCGCTCGCCGCCGCGGACCGGCAGATCCTCGCCTTCGACCCGCGCGGCCGGGGCCAGGTCGCCGAGGTGTTCGGGGATGTGGAGCGCGCGGAACACGTCTCGGTGATCGTGCCGGGGTCGGACAACGACGCCACCGGCCACGACCGGCGGCGCGCGCCGAGCACGGGCCCGGCCGGTATGGCCACCGCACTGCGCGCGGCGGCCGGCGGATCGGCGGCCGTGATCGCCTGGACCGGCTACACCACGCCCGTCGGCGTCGGCCTGGACGCGGCCGGCGGGAACCTGGCGCAGGCCGGCGCGGTCCGGCTCGTACGGTTCACGCGGGGACTCGACGCGGTCGGCGCCCCCGACCCGGTGCTGTTCTGCCACAGCTACGGCTCGGTGGTCTGCGGGCTCGCGGCCCGGCACACGGACGCCGCCGACGTCGTCGTACTGGGCTCCCCCGGCATGCGCGCCGGGACCGCGGACGCTCTGGGGACCCGGGCCCGCGTCTGGGCCGCCCGGGGGCCCTCGGACTGGATCGCCGACGTGCCGAACGTGGAGCTCGCCGGGATCGGGCACGGCGCCGACCCCGCGTCCGCGGCCTTCGGCGCCCGCCGGGTGCCCGCCGGCGACGTGCGGGGCCACGCCGGCTACTTCGCCCCCGGCACCGCGTCGCTGGCGGCGTTCGCCGCCATCGCGAGGGGAGAGGCCCGATGAGCACGCTCGCCAAGGTCCGGTCGACCGCCGTGCGGATCGACCGGCGGACCCCCGCCCATCGCGACCGGGCCGTCGACGGGTTGCGGGCGCTGGCCCTGCTCGCGGTACCGACGGGCCACTGGCTGCTCGGCGGCTTCACCCTCGACCCCGAGGGCGGGCTGCACAACGCGAGCCCGCTCTCGCACTTCGGCGCTCTCGCCCCGGCCGGGTGGGTGCTCCAGATGCTCGGCATCTTCTTCCTGGTCGGCGGCTACGCCTCGGCGCTGTCCTACCGGCGCCGCGCCGGTTCGGCGGGGGCGTGGCTGAGGGGCAGGATCGTCCGGCTGGGCCGCCCCGTGGTGGGGGTCGCGGCGGTGTGGGCGCTGGCGGCGCCGGCGCTGTACGCGGCCGGTGTGCCGCAGACGACGCTGCGGACCGCGGCGACGCTGGTGGTGCAACCCCTGTGGTTCGTGGGCGTGTACGTGGTGGTCACCGCCCTGACCCCGTACTGCGTCCGGGCGGCGGGCCGGCTCGGCGGATGGGCGGCGGCGCCGCTGCTCGCCACCGTCGCGGTCGTGGACTTCCTGCGGTACGGGCCGCTCGCGGACTCCGTGCCCTCGTGGTTGTCCCTGGTGAACATCCTGCCGGGCTGGCTGTTCGCGTACCAGCTCGGGGTGTCCTGGGGCGAGCGGCGGATCGGGCCGCGCGCGGCCTGGCTGCTGCTGGCCGGCGGGGCGGTGCTGTTCGCGGCGCTGCTGGTGGTGTTCCACTACCCGGCGTCGATGGTGGGGGTTCCGGGCGCGGCGCGGACGAACTCGCATCCGCCGTCGCTCCTGGTGCCGGCGTTGGCGTCCGTGCAGTCGGGTGCGGCGATCCTGCTGCGCGACCGGCTCGCGAGGCTGCTGGAGCGGCCGGCGCTGTGGGCTCCGGTGGTGGTGGTCAACCTGTGCGCGATGACGATCCTGTGCTGGCACCAGACGGCGATGCTGGCCGCGGCTGTGCCCGGTTCCTTCCTGGGCGGGGTGGCGGGGCTGACGACGGCGCCGGACAGCGTGGGGTGGATCGTGGCGCGGTTGGCGTGGATGCCGCTCTTCGCGTTGCTCCTGGTGGGTATCGCCCGGTACGCCCGCCGGTTCGAGGAGCCGTGGCGGGGGGCGTCGGCGGTGCGGCGGACCGCGGCGGGCGTGCTGGCGGCGGGATTCGCGGTGTTCGCGCTGGGGATGGCGTAACGCGGGTACGGGATACGCCGAGAGCGCCGCTCCCCCAGGGGAGCGGCGCTCTCGCGGCGTGTGCCGTGCGGCGTGTGCCATGCGGCGTGTGGCGCGCGGCATGTGGCGTGTGCGCCTGCCGCCTGGCCCGTTCCGTTGTCCGGTGGGCGCGGCGTCAGGCGATCGAGGCCGCCACGACGGCGGCCACGGCGAGGTTGCAGGAGGCCGTGACCCAGACCGCCGGGTGGGGCTCCGGGTCGACCACGATGGCGCCGAGCTTGCCGGGGGTCACCAGGTCGAGCACCAGGAAGGCCACCGCCATCAGGACCAGACCGAGGACGCCGAAGGCGGCCGTCGACAGCAGGCCCTTGCCGAAGTCGTCGTAGGTGGTCCAGATCGAGGTGAAGACGATGCCGCCGATACCGAGCAGCGCCGAGCTCAGCAGGAGGGCGGCGTTGCGGTTGCGCTCCTCCCAGATCTGCTTCGGGAGCTTCCCGGGCGTCAGCACGTCGACGAGGACGATACCGAGGATCAGCAGCACCAGGCCGAGGGCACCGTAGGCGCTGGTTCGGCCAAGTCCGTTGATGATGTCGCTCATTGAGAAGCCTGTCTCCGCGTGGTTGGAAAAGGATGTGCCGTGGGGGCTGGCCGAATCTATCGCACGCCCTTTCACCGGACCATGGGGAGGCCCGGGATGGGCGGAGGCCAGGGCCGCGGGCGGGCTCAGCCCTGGTCCCGCCCGACGCGTTGACCTCGACCTAGGTCGAGGTCGTAGCGTTCCGGGCATGGACATGGAAGTCACCGCCTGGCACTCGCTGCACAGCGCGATCAACGCCCAGCAGGACCGGCGCCCGTTCTCCCGGGCGAGCCTGCGGCGCGTCGCCGCCTTCGCCCGCCCCCACCGTCGCGGGCTCACCCTCTTCCTTCTGCTCAGCGTGGTGACCGCCCTGCTCGCGGTGGCCACCCCGGTGCTCGCCAGCAAGGTCGTCGACGCGATCGTGAACGGCCGGGAGAGCGGCACCGTCACCCGGCTCGCCCTCCTCATCGCGCTGATCGCGGTCGTCGAGGCGGCCCTGGGGTTGCTGACCCGCCGGCTGTCCTCCACCCTCGGCGAGGGGCTGATCCTCGACCTGCGGACGGCCGTCTTCGACCACGTGCAGCGGATGCCGGTCGCCTTCTTCACCCGGACCCGGACCGGCGCTCTGGTCAGCCGCCTCAACAACGACGTGATCGGCGCCCAACGGGCCTTCAGCAACACCCTGTCCGGGGTGGTCGCCAACACGGTGACACTGCTGCTGACCCTCGCCGTGATGCTGAGCATCTCCTGGCAGATCACGCTGCTGGCGCTGGTGCTGCTGCCGGTCTTCGTGCTGCCGGCCCGCCGGATGGGCGTGCGGATGGCCGCGATGCAGCGCGAGGCCTCCGAGCTGAACGCCTCGATGGGCACCCGGATGACCGAGCGGTTCTCCGCCCCGGGCGCGACCCTGGTCAAGCTCTTCGGCCGGCCGGCGGACGAGTCGGCGGAGTTCGCGGCCCGCGCCGCGCGGGTACGGGACATCGGCATCCGCACGGCCATGGCCCAGTCCGCCTTCATCACCGCCCTCACCCTGGTCTCGGCGCTGGCCCTCGCCCTCGTCTACGGGCTCGGCGGGTACTACGCCCTGCGCGGGACCCTCGACGCGGGGTCGGTCGTCGCGCTGGCCCTGCTCCTGACCCGGCTGTACGCGCCGCTGACCGCGCTCGCCGGCGCCCGCGTCGAGGTGATGAGCGCGCTGGTGAGCTTCGAGCGGGTCTTCGAGATCCTCGATCTGGAGCCGCTGATCGCCCAGCGGCCCGGGGCCCGCGAGGTGCCGGACGGGCCGGTGGCCGTGGAGTTCGAGGGGGTCTCGTTCGGCTACCCCTCCGCCGACAAGGTCTCCCTCGCCTCCCTGGAGGAGGTCGCGGCTCTCGACCCGCGGGGCGGTGCGCGGGTCCTGCACGAGGTGTCCTTCCGGGCGGCTCCCGGCCGGATGATCGCCCTGGTCGGGTCCTCCGGCGCCGGCAAGTCCACCATCGCCCAGCTCCTGCCCCGGCTGTACGACGCGGACGCGGGCACGGTCCGGCTGGGCGGCATCGACGTACGGGACCTCACGCAGGACTCGATCCGCGACACGGTCGGCATGGTCACCCAGGACGGGCACCTCTTCCACGAGTCGGTACGCGCCAACCTGCTGCTGGCTCGGCCCGGGGCCTCGGAGTCCGAGATCTGGGAGGCCCTGCGGCGGTCCCGGCTCGACGGGCTCGTCGCCTCGCTGCCGGACGGTCTGGACACGGTCGTCGGGGAACGCGGCTACCGGCTCTCCGGCGGGGAGCGGCAGCGGCTGACCATCGCGCGGCTACTGCTGGCCCGGCAGCGGGTGGTGATCCTCGACGAGGCCACCGCCCACCTGGACTCCACGTCGGAGGCGGCGGTGCAGGAGGCGCTGGGCGAGGCCCTGGCCGGGCGGACGGCGGTGGTGATCGCGCACCGGCTGTCCACCGTGCAGGCGGCGGACCTGATCCTGGTGGTCGAGGACGGGCGCATCGTGGAGCGCGGCACGCACACCGAACTGCTGGCACGCGGCGGGCGGTACGAGGAGCTGTACCTCACGCAGTTCGCCGGCGCCGACGGCACGCCGGCCCCGGACGCGGCGGACGCCGGGCCCGACGACGCGGCGAATGCGGTGTCGGGCAGCGCGGGGCAGGCCCCGGGAGCATGATGGCCGACAGGCCCCACCCCGGGCCGCCACCGACTCGTACCCCGACTCTGGAGACCCCGATGGACATCAAACTGGAGCTGGTCGCCGTCCCCGTCACCGACGTCGACCGGGCCAAGGCCTTCTACGAGCGGATCGGGTTCCACACCGACCACGACATCACCGTCAGCGAGGACATCCGCTTCGTCCAGCTGACCCCGCCGGGATCCGCCTGCTCGATCGCCTTGGGCGAGGGCCTGACCCGGATGCCCCCGGGCTCGCTGGACAACATGCAGGTGGTGGTCGCCGACATCGAGGAGGCCTACACCGACCTCCGGGGCCGGGGCATCGAGGTGACCGAGATCCAGGACATGCCCTGGGGGTCCTTCGTCTACTTCTCCGACCCGGACGGCAACGGCTGGGCGGTCCAGCAGACCACTCCCCGTACGGCGGCGGAGCCGGAGGCCGCCGCCGGGTGACGGCTCTTCCGGGCCCTGTGCCGGACCGCGTCCGGGGCAACGGGCCCGTGGGACGGGTGCGGTGGCGTCGGTTCAAGGCGCGGCGACGGGGTATCCGACCGGGGACGCAGCGCACGATGACGCTCTGGAGGAGCCATGCCCGGACTGTTCGCGAAGATCAAGGCGTTCAGCCGCACCCCGCAGGGTCAGCGGACCATCGCCTCGGCCCGGCGGGCCGCGGCCGACCCCGGGAAGCGGGCGGCGGCCCGTCGGATGCTCACCCGGCTGCGCGGCGGCCGGCGCTGACCGGCGGGCCGGCGCAGCTCACGGACGGGTCAGCCTGCGGGCCGGCCACCCTCACGGGTGGTCGGCCCGTCGGCGTAACGGACGCGGCGGGACGGCTCGCGGGCGGGCCACCGGGGCGGGGCAGCTCACAGGCCCGGGCCCTTATGTCGCCCTTGCTCCGTATGCCACTCTGTCGGGGCGATCCGGGTCCTTCTCCTCCGCCGCGCGACCCGGCCGACCCCCACGGGATCCGCCATGCCCCAGCCGTACCCGCCCCTCGCCGCCGCCGCACTGGCCGGCGCCGCGGCCGTCCTGCTCACGGCGTGCGCTCCCGAGGCCACCGCGGGAACGCCCGCTCCCCCGCCGCGTACGACGGCCGCCCCGACCGCTCCGGCTGCGGAACGCGTGCCGACGCGGTCGGCTCCGCCCGTAACCGCGCCCGCCTCCGCACCCGCCTCCCCGGCCCCCACCACGCCCCTGCCCCGCCCCGGCGGCGTCGGCCACACCCGGGTCTCCACGCTGTCGATCGCCTCGGCGGGCGTCAGCGGACTGCGCATAGTGCCGTACGAGGGGACCACCGACGACGTCCCGGGCACCCGTATCCAGGACCGGGGCGAGGCCGCGAGCCCGTACGGCGAGGGGGGCGGGGTCGGGCCCGGCCAAATCGGCAACTTCCTGGTCACCGCGCACCGCCTGTCGGCGGGCGGCCCGCTGCGGAACCTGCCCGCGGTGGACGAGGGCGACACCGTGCTGGTCACGGTGGACGGGACGACGTACACCTACGAGATCGTCGCGACCCGCTCCACGTCCTTCCGCTCGGAGCGCTCGCTGGACGAGCAGCGTGCCGCGGTGCCCGGCGCGCCGGGCACCGCCCCCACCCGGGCCATGATCACGATCTCGACCTGTGCCACGCCCGAGGACCACGCCGCGGGCAATTTCTGGAGTGACGCCCAGGGCAACCCCGAGCACCGCATCGACAAGATAGGCGTCCTGCGCGGCCCGGCGGCCGCGACCGCCGGGTAGCGGGCGGCCGGCGGGTAGCGGGCGGCCGGCGGGCCGGACCCGGGGCTCGGCCCCGGATCCGGTGCGGGGGTCCCGGGGTGTCAGGCCCCGCGGTCCCCCGCCGTGCGCGCGGTCACCCGTACGGGATCACGAGGACGGAGCGGTCCGTCCCGGTCTGGAGCCGGGCCGTGCCGTTTCCGATGGCGTGCCACACCTCCAGCCGCACGGTGCCGTTCCGCAGGTCGCCGGGGGCGCCCGTCGCGGACCGCAGCCCGCGGGCCTGGCTGTACTCCTCCCAGCCCGCCACCGGGTCGGTGGCGAAGTAGTGGTAGGTCTCGGTCCGGTCGAAGGTGCCGTCACCGGTGAGGTCGTAGCTGATCCTGGCCTGCTGGCCCAGGCCGACCGCGGTGCCCGCGTCGAGCTGCAGCCGGAAGGCGCCGGCGGTGCCCGGCTTCAGCGTCCCGTTGACCCCCTTCGCCTCGTAGACGAGCGGCTGGTGCGGGGATCCGTCGTGGTTGGCGCCGCCCGCCGAGGCGATGGTGTCGCTGCCCGCCGTGCCGCCGGTGGCGGTGGTGAGAGTGCCCCCTGACCGCAGTTGGAAGGTGTTGCCCGTGGAGGGGCCCGGGTCCGTGGGATCGGTCGGGCCCGTCCCGGTGCCGGTCGCGGTCGAGCGGGCCGGGACCGTGAGCTTCGCGCCGTCGGAGAACGTGACGGTGCGGGAGGTGGGGCCGTGGTTGTGGGCCGCGTACGTGCGGACGGTGCCCTTGGCGAAGACGGCCGAGGTCGGCAGGTCGCCCGTCACGCTCGCGTCGGGCGCGCCGAGCGTGTCCAGGGTGGTGATCCAGTGGTAGGTGTGGGCCCGCGACTCGCCCTGCTCGGGGGTGTAGGAGGCGTTGCCCGCGTCCCACTGCGCCCTGGCGGCCGCCGGGTCGGCCAGCGACTGGAACTCCCAGAGGATGTCCCGCCATTCGACCGCGGGACCACCGTTCTCGCGCTCCAGCTCCGCGATGTTGCGCCGGATGGCCTCCTTGCGTCCGCCGAGGTGCAGTGAGCCTCCGGTCACGGGGAGGACGTTGATGCCGTGGATCTCCTCCGGGTTGGCCGTCCACCAGGTCGCGTAGGCGACGCCGCTGCCCCAGACCATGCCGGCGGTGTCGTGGCCGAAGGACGAGGGGAAGACCTGCTGGTCGGCGTCGAACCAGTACTGGGCTATGGCCTCGGACTCCGTGGTCAGCAGGAAGGTGCCGAGGTCGCGCAGCGAGGCGTCACCGGTGGCCGAGCCCCACAGCACCAGGCCGGCGCTGAGGTTGGTGGACTCGGAGGAGGACTCCTGGTTGTTGCCGGCGGCGAAGCCCTGGTGGCCGGAGGCCCAGCTGTGCCCCGCGTAGACGTCGAAGCCCCGCAGGAAGGGGAAGGCGGAGTCGGTGCGGCTCGGGTTGGCGGAGTCCCGCACGAGGGTCTTCACCATGCCGCCCCAGGCGGAGTCCGCGGCCCAGGCCGGGTCGTACTGGGCGATGATCGCGGCCGCGTAGACGTAGTACGAGTAGTGGAAGTGGTGGTCGTTCAGTTCGGTGTCGCTGCCGTAGGAGGCGGGGTAGCCGGTCAGGGTGCGCCAGTCGGCGTCGTAGGAGAACTCGCTCGGGCCGCCCGCCGTGAACCACTCCTGGAGCCGGCCCTTCATCAGGCCGAGCAGCTTGTCGCGGGTCGCGGTCTCGCCTGCCTGCTCGGCGATCGGGACCAGTTGGGCGAGGCGGCCGAGCGCCTTGCCGGTCCAGTAGGTGTCCGTGGCGCCCGAGAACGGGTCGGCGGCGTTCGCCGCCTCGTTCAGGTAACCGCGGAGCCGCGCGGTGTCGGTTCCCGGGGCCTTCGGCAGCGCGGGCAGGACCGCGGACGCCTTCTGGCTCGTGGTGAAGGAGGCGGATTCGCGGACCTTCATGGTGCCGCGCGGCGAGACGTACGTGTGCGAGGTCAGCGGATCGCTCGTGTGCAGCCACTGGTGCCGGTAGAGGGCCTGGAGGGTGCCCGTCTCCGTGCCCTCCTGCGGCTGCGTGGTGAGGCTGTACGTGGCCCGCACCGTGCCGGATACGGAGCTCCAGGAGGCGCGGGAGCCGGTGACGAAGCTGTACGCGTACTTCTGGTAGGTGGCGAGCGCGCTCGTGGAGGGCAGGACCGCCAGCGAGAAGTAGTCCTTGGAGCCGAGGTTCGCCGTGAGGGTGGAGCCGGAGACCGTCCAGTCACTGCCGGTGGGGGCGAACAGCGCGTAGTGGTGTCCGGCGACGGTGATGCCGACGACGTTGCCCTGGTCGGCGAAGACCTGGGGGGCTGTGGCGGTGGTGATGCGCGCGCTGCCGCCGGTGCCCTTGGCGTAGACGAAGGGCATGCCGTGGCCGATGGTGGTGCGCAGGGTGCGCGTGCCGTCGGACCAGTAGGGCGTGACGGTCCAGTCCGACCAGGCGTCGGCCCTGGTGTCCGGGGAGTTGAGTCCGGTGAGGCCGAGGGTCAGGTCGCGCTTGTGGGCGAACTCGTACTGGCGGCCGTCGCCGACGATCGCGGGGGTCGTGGGGTAGCCGATGTCGAGGCCCGCCGCGGTGGCCTGGTAGGTCAGCGGGTGGCCGTACATGGGGGTGGAGTACGGGTTGTCGCCGTAGCGCTGGAAGGCCAGGGAGGACCACCAGTCGTTGGTCGGGACCGGCTTGCCCTGGGCCGCGGGGGTCACCTTCGGGGTGACCGGGGCGCCGGTGTTGGTCGTGGGACCGGAGGTTCCGGCGGGCCGGGTGTCCGAGTAGCTGCCGGCGCCGACGGGGACGGCGGCCGCGGCGGTCGCCGCCGCCGCGGAGGCGGCGGAGCCGGTCAGGCCGACGGCTGTGAGCAGGGTGGCCAGGGCGGCGGTCCCGGACATCGCGGCGAGGGATCGCAATCGGGAGGGCGGGCGGTCCGTGCGGGGGGCTGACATGGGCGCACCTCGTGGGGATGGCGGCGGAGAGAACGCGCGAATGAGAGCGCTCTCAAGTGCCTGGAACGTAAAACTCTTGAAACGTTCCTGTCAATACACCCGGCGGGTACGGGAGTTGGGAGCCGCGTCGCGCCCCTGTGCGTTCGAGTTCTGACGGCAACAGTCCGACCCGGCCGGGCGACACCCCGGCCCGACGCGCGAACGCGCCGCGGGGCGGGCCCGGTCGGCCTCGCCCCGCGGCGCGTTCGAAGGGAGGCGTCGGTACGCGGCGTCCGTACGCGGCGTCCGCGCGCGGTCCGGCGAGGGGCGGCCGCTACGGCCGGCGCATCCGCCGGGGCCGGTCCGCCTTCCGGCGGGTACCGGTGCGGGACATCAGGACGACGCGCCGGCCGTGGCGGCGCCGTCGAGCTCCCACGCGTGGCGCTTGAACTCCCGCCGGAAGTCGGCGTGGTCCTCCCACTGGCGGGCGATGCCGCGCAGCACGTCCCAGTTGTGCTCCACGGACTGGTCGATGACGCGGCGCGTCGCCGGCTCGGCCGACTCCCGCTTCTCGATGAGGCCCTTGACGGCCGAGGCCTCCAGGACGGAGTTGCGCAGCGCGCGCAGGGCGCGGGAGGTGTCGTCCATCCCGAAGCCGTTCTCGCTGCCCGTCCCGGCGTCGAACAGCGGGGTGAGCCGCGCTTCGATGAACGCGGTGATCCGCTCGAAGTGCTGCACGTCCATCGGGTGCTCCATTCTCTCGCCGGCCACCGGGTGGTTCCGGCGCCCTGGCCCTTCGACCGACTCGACCGAGTCGGTTCCTCCATCTGCCGGTGCGCCGTCATTATCCCGCAGCCGGGCCGCCTCGGGTCGTGTCGCGGGCCCGGGCGACTCAACTCCCGTCCCAGCCGCCCGGGACGGGAAACGGCCGTAGCGATTCCGTACCGTTGCCGCCCTTCTGGGCGTCTGCGTCCCGCTCGCATACTGGCGCCGTGACCGACTATGTCAAGCACGTGCCCGCCGCCGCGGTACCGGCCGGCGGAGTCGCAGTCTGGAAGGTCGTCGACGCGGAGCGCTGGCTCCGGGCCCGCACCCCGGGGGTCTTCGCCCCGGTGGCCGGGAGCCGGTTGCTCGCCGCGCCCGTCCTCTGCTCCCTGGTGCTCCTGGCCCTGAGCGCAGGGGGCGAAGCCGGGCGCGGCACCCTCTGGTGGGCCTTCGTCCCGTTCGCGCTCCTGGCCGCGCTGCCGCTGTGGTTCCGCTTCCTGCCGCTGGCGACCCTGGTGGCGACGCCCGCGGTCGCGGTGGCGGCCGCGGCCCTGTTCCCGTCGCTCGACCCCGGTGACACCCCGGGCCGGACCGGCTGCCTGCTGGCCGTCGCGCTGGGCCTGTGGGCGTTCGCGGGAGCGTCCCTGCGCCTGCGCTCCCGCGCCCGCCGGCGCGCGCTCGCCCTGGAGGCGGCCGGGGGCGCCCGCTTCCCCGTTCCCGACGGACTCGCCCGCGCCCACCACCGCCGGGGGCTGCGGCCGATGGCGCTCGGCGCCGGTCTCTGCCTCGTCGGCGCCGCCTTCCTGGTGGGCGGCCTGGCCCTGGACCTGCGCGGCAGGGACGCCGCGGTCCCGTACGACGCCGTGGGACAGCAGGGGGCGGCCGTGCTGCTCCTGGTCCCCGGGACCACGCTCCTCGGCCGGGGCGTCGCCGCGCGCCGGGCTGTCCGGCTCCTGCACGCCGGCCCCCAGCCCGCGCTCGTCGTCGGCGTCCGCAACGCCCGGATCACCGCCCGCCATTGGCTGTACCCCGGCGCCGACTCCCCGCACGCCCCGCCGCTGATCGCCTACGCCACCTCGTACCGCGACGTCGTCGTGGGGCAGCGGCTCCTCGTGGCCGGCTCGCAGGAGACCCTGCGCGGGCGCCACCACGACATCGACTCCTCCTCGGAGCCCTACGAGGCGGTCCTGTACGGAGTCCCGGTCGAGGGCTCCGAGGTGGTGCTGGAGTGCGCGGTCTACGGAGGCGACACCCGCATCGTCTCCCACGTCACGGCTGTCCCACTGCTCCCGCACCGGCGCCACGGGCTCACGCGGTGGCGGGCGGCCGGCGCCTCCCACCGCGAGGAGGCGCGGAGGGCGGAGGCCCGGCGCAAGGAGGAACGGGAGCGGCGTGAGCAGGAGCGCCGCGCGGCGCGGAGCGACCGCTCGGAGTCGGGCGCGGCCGGCGGGTGCGGGGGCGGGTGCGGCAGCGGGTGCGGGGGCTGCGGGTGCGGCTGACCCGCCCGGAGGGCGGCGCGGGCTGACGGCGCGGGAGGACCGGGGACGGGCTGGGGGAGGACTCGGGGCGGACTCGCGGCGGGCCCCGAAAGGCTCACGGAGGGCCCCGGGAGGACTCGGGCGGGCTCCGGAGGACTTGGGGGCAGGCTCCGGGAGGACTCGGGCGGGCTCCGGAGGAGGGTCTACGGCGCGAGCACGTCCAGTTCCTCCAGGGCGCCGACCGCGATCTGCCGGGTCAGCGCTTCGGCGCGGGCCGCGTCCCCTTCCCGTACGGCCTCCGCCACCTGGACGTGCAGGGTGACGGCGGCCGGGTCGGGGTCGTGGAACATCACGGCGTGCTCGGTACGGCCGGTCAGCACCTCGGCGACGACATCGCCCAGCCGGGCGAACATCTCGTTGCCGGAGGCGTTGAGCACCACGCGGTGGAAGGCGATGTCGTGGCGCAGGTAGCCGTCGAGCTGGTGGCCGCGCGAGGTGCGGACCATGCCGAGGGCCGCCTCGGTGAGCTCGGCGCACTGCTCGGGGGTGGCCAGGGTCGCAGCGAGTCCGGCCGCGACCGGCTCGACGGCGGACCGGAGCACGGTCAGCGAGCGCAGCTGACGGGGGCGGTCGGCCCCGGCCAGGCGCCACCGGATGACGCGCGGGTCGTACACGTTCCACTGGTCGGTGGGGCGGACGGTGACTCCGACCCGGCGCCGGGACTCGACCAGGTGCATCGACTCCAGGACGCGGACGACCTCCCGGACGACCGTGCGGGAGGCGTCGAAGCGCTCGGCGATCCGGTCCGTCCGCAGGACGCTGCCCGGGGGGTACTCCCCCGCCGTGATCGCGAGGCCGAGGGTGTCCAGCACGTGGGAGTGGAGCCCCGGTCCGGGACTGCCGTCGGTCGTCATGGCGTAAGCGTACGGTGGCGCCCGCGCGGACCATAGATGTGATTTTTACGGCAGGGGTCTTGAATACGTACTACTTAATGCGCTTCAGTGTGGCTGTCGACACCGATGTCGACGGGCCGGCGAGGACAGCGAGGTACGGCGTTGAGTAAGCAGCAGTGGACCACCCACCGCGTGATCGTGGTGATGGGCGTGGCCGGCACGGGCAAGACGACCGTGGGCCGGCTGCTCGCCGACGCACTCTCACTGCCCTACGCGGAGGGCGACGCCTTCCACCCGCCGGCCAACGTCGCCAAGATGTCGGCCGGCACCCCCCTGGACGACGAGGACCGCCGGCCGTGGCTCGACGCCATCGGCGAATGGATCCGCAACAGCGCCGGCCGCAGCGGCGGCGTGGTCGCCGCTTCGTCCCTCAAGCGCGCCTACCGCGACCGCCTGCGCGCCGCGGCGCCCCGGACGGTCTTCGTCCACCTCACGGGCGAACGTGCGCTGATCGAGGAGCGGATGGCGGCACGCAAGGGCCACTACATGCCCACCACCCTGCTCGATTCGCAGTTCGCCACGCTGGAGCAACTCCAGCCCGACGAGCCCGGAGTCGTCGTCGACGTGTCCGGATCGCCGCAGGACATCACGCAGCGGGCGCTGGCCGCCCTGCGCCGTCTCCCCGTCCCCGACCACCACGAGAACTGAAGGACATCGTCACCGTGACCAGTCTCAGCGTCGAGACTCTGGCGGCGGCCGGCTCCGGGCCGATCACCTCGGCCGGGAACACCCAGCTGGGCATCGCCGTGCTGGCGGGCATAGCCGTCATCGTCCTGCTCATCACGCGCCTCAGAATGCACGCCTTCCTGGCCCTGACGCTCGGCACGCTCGCCCTCGGCACCTTCGCGGGCGCGCCCGCGGCCAAGACCATCGCCAGCTTCACCGCCGGGCTGGGCTCCACGGTCGCGGGAGTGGGCGTACTGATCGCCCTCGGCGCGATCCTCGGCAAACTCCTGGCGGACTCGGGCGGCGCGGACGAGATCGTGGACACGATCCTCGCCCGCGCCGAGGGCCGGGCGATGCCCTGGGCCATGGTGCTGATCGCATCGGTGATCGGACTGCCGCTCTTCTTCGAGGTCGGCATCGTGCTGCTGATCCCGGTGGTGCTGCTGGTGGCCAAGCGGGGGAACTACTCCCTGATGCGGATCGGCATCCCGGCGCTGGCCGGGCTGTCCGTGATGCACGGGCTCGTTCCGCCGCACCCCGGCCCCCTCGTCGCGATCGACGCGCTCCACGCGAACCTCGGGGTCACCCTCGCGCTCGGTGTGCTCGTCGCCGTCCCGACCGTGGTTATCGCCGGGCCGCTGTTCTCCCGGTACGCGGCCCGGTGGGTGGACATCCCGGCCCCGGAGCACATGATCGCGCCGCGCCCCGCGGTGGAGCCGGAGCACCGGCCGAGGTTCGGGGCGACGGTCTTCACGATCCTCCTGCCCGTGGTGCTGATGCTGGTCAAGGCCTTGGTCGACATCGTGGTCAACGACCCCGCGAACGCGGTGCAACGGGTCACCGACGTCGCCGGGTCCCCGATGATCGCACTGCTCGCGGCGGTCCTGGTGGGCATGTTCACGCTGGGACGGGCGGCCGGGTTCACCCGGGCGCGGCTGTCGGTCACCGTGGAGAAGTCCCTCGGTCCGATCGCGGGCATCCTGCTGATCGTGGGCGCGGGCGGCGGCTTCAAGCAGACCCTGATCGACGCGGGTGTCGGCCGGATGATCCTGGACCTGTCGCAGAGCTGGGCGATCCCGACCCTGCTGCTGGCCTGGCTGATCGCCGTGGCGATCCGGCTCGCCACCGGTTCGGCCACGGTCGCCACGATCTCGGCGGCCGGGCTGGTGGCCCCGCTCGCGGCGGGCATGTCCACCAGCGGGACCGCTCTGCTCGTCCTTGCCATCGGCGCTGGCTCGCTGTTCTTCAGCCATGTCAACGACGCCGGGTTCTGGCTGGTCAAGGAGTACTTCGGGATGACCGTCGGACAGACCGTCAAGACCTGGTCGCTGATGGAGACCATCATCTCGGTGGTCGGCCTGGGCTTCGTCCTGCTGCTGTCCCTGGTCCTGTGACCGCGGCGGTGCGCCGACCGCGGTCCGGGCCGCGCGGGGCGCGGGACTCCGCCGACGCGTCCGCGCTCAGCGCGGACGCACGGACTCCCCGTCGAGTTGTACGGCGGCCAGCGCGAAGCCGTTCGCGGCCGTAGCGCAGCGCTCGGCGAGGACGGTGACCTCGGAGTGGAGGGCGGCGCCCCGCGGGCTCCGGCCGGCCATCCCCGGCGTGGACCCGGCCACGGCCCGGCGCAGCCGCCGGGCATGGGAGCGCAGCGCGGCGGCGTGCGCGCGCAGGTCGCCCACGGGCGGGCGGTGCGGCGGGAGCGGGCGCGGCTGCGGAAGGGCCCGCAGGGTCCGCGGGGACGGGCGGGGTCCCGGCCCGGGCGGAGCGGAGGCCGGGGCGGCGGCGGGTCCGCGGTCGCAGAAGGCCAGCACGGCGGCGCCCAGCCCGAGGAGCGGATCGGCGGTGGCGGGGCGACCGGTGGCGACCTGCCATCCCGCGTGGTCGTTGAACGGGTTCGTGTCGGTCAGCGCGTGCCAGGCCAGGACGTCGGCGAACGCCGGGGCCAGGAGGGGGAACGCGTGCTGGGCCCCGCGGTCCCGCACGATGCGCCGGAACAGCCGGACGGCATCGGCCTGCCGGTCCTCGCCCACCGCTCGGAGTACGGCGGCCGCGCCCGGGTCGTCGAGGAGTTCGGGGTGGTGCGCCGCCGCGGCGCCGATCCTGGCCCGGAGACCGCAGACGGCCATGCTGACGGCGAGGCTCTCGCGGCCGGTCAGGATCCCGGCGAGCCGGCCGGCCCGGGCCACGCCCCGGCCGCGCGGGGCCCAGCCGAGGCCCGCCGGGTCGGTGAGGGTCCGCAGCAAGGTGCGCCAGCCGAGTCTGCGCCGGCCTCCCCGGGCGAGGGCGGCCGCCGGCAGGCGGGCACCGAGGGCCAGGCCCGAGGCGTGGCGGGCGGCTTCGCCGACCGCGTCGGCGGCCTCGGCCAGTTCGCGGCACAGCGCGTCGAGGCGGTCGCCGTCGGGGGCGGCCTCAGGGAGCGTGCGCATCGGTGTACCTCCGCGGCCGGAAATCGACGATCGGTGAGTTCGGCATCACCGTACGTCGCCCGCCGGGGGCGCGCGCTCCGAGCACCGGGCCGCCGTCGCGGATCGTGCCGGGGAGGCCGCGCTGTCCCGTGCCGTGCCTGGGACGAGGACTCCTCGTCAGCGGGCGGGCAGCGGTGTGAAGGCGGCTTCGCGGAAGGCTGCCGGGAGCGGGTCCCGGCCGCGGTCCGGCACCAGGACCGCCCAGCGGCCGAGCCGCGGTGCGAGCCACAGGCCCGGGCCGCCCGCCCGGCCCTGGCAACCCCACACCCCGTGCGGGGCGGGGTGCCAGAGGAGGCCGCGGGCGGGGGTGAGCTCGCCGGTACGGATGCGCAGGGACTCGGCGGTCCAGGAACGGGTGATGCCCGGCGGATCCGCGTCCGCGGGGGCGAGGAGGCGGCACGGGAAGCGCGTGAGGTCGGCGAGGCGCGTACGCAGGGTGCCGTCGTCGAACCGGGTGCGGGTCATGCCGAGCGGGTGCCAGACGCGGGTGGCGGCGAGCTCCGCGAGGGGTCGGCCGCCGAGGTGCTCGGCGAGGCGGGTGAGGGCGGTGACGGCGGGGTCCTGCGCGTGCGTCAGGAGGTGGTGGGCGGTGGTGGGGGCGGGGAGCCCGTCGGCGGCCTCGGGCCCGTAGGCGGCGAGTGGGGTGTGGAGGCGCAGCGCGCCCTCGTCGACGAGTGAGCCGATGACGGGCCACACCGCGAGGACGGCGGTGAGCCCGCCGACGTCGAGGTCGCGGTCCGCCGCGCCGGACCCTCCGTCGGCCCCCTCCGGTCCGCCGACGGCCCAGACCGCCCCGGGGTCGGCTGCTTCCAGGAGGGTGCGGATGTCATCGGCCCGGCCGCTCAGGAGCGTCATGGTCGGCCACGCTAACGACCCCTGCGCCCGGCCCCGGCGCGTCGCGGCGAAGTCCCCGCACCCGCCACCCGAATGCCGACCCGCGGCCGCCGGTGGGGCGGGGCGCCCGGGAGCGCCCCGCCCCACCGGTGCGAGCGGTCAGGCCTTGTCGGGCCGGTCCGTCACCCGCAGTGTGTTCAGCAGCGGCTTGCCGAATCCGCTGTGCGTGACGAAGCGGACGTTGAGGACGCCGTCCGTGACCGTCACCGTGTACGTCCGGGTCAGCGCCGTGTAGGTGCCCGCCTCCAGCGAGATGTCGAGGGAGGGCAGGACCTGCGTGCCCTCGGCCAGGACGTCGAAGACGCGCTTGTTCGGCTTGGTGGAGGACAGCTCGGCGAACCCGAGCTCCACGGTGTAGGTGCCGTTCGGGACGTTGTCGAAGCGGTACTCGTACATGCCCTCACGGGCGTTGCGGAAGAGTCGCTGGTCGTCCGTACCGGCGATGGTGCGGCCGGTGGCCTGCGCCGAGGCGTTCCCCTGGTAGCCGTAGGAGCCGGCGGTGTACTTGCGGTCCGGGGACCAGCTGTCGCCGAGCGCGTCGGTGCCCGCGTAGGCGGAGCCCGCGTCCAGGGCCACCTGGTAGCGCGGGACGACGAGCTTGACCGGGACGGTCAGGACCGGGGTGCGGCCGCTGGCCGAGGTGATCCTCAGGTCCGCGGTCAGGACCGACCCCGGGGCCAGCCCGGCCGTGTCGACCTCCAGGCCGATCACGGCCCTGCCGCCGGTCGGAAGGTTCCCGGCGCCCGGGGCGGCCGTGAGCCAAGCGGCGTCCTCGGCGACCGTGAACTGCGTGCCGAGGCCCGGATTGGTCAGGTCGAGCGTGCGGGTCCGCTTCTGGCCCGGCCCCAGCACGACCTCCACGGCCGGCTGCGACGCCGTCACCCTGCCGGTGCGCAGCGACTGCGTGAGCGTCGTGACGTCGGCGGCCTGGACCTCCACGGTCGTCCGGGCGGGTTCGTACTGCGCCGCGGCGAGGGAGACCGTCCGCGTGCCGGACGGGCTCTGGACGACGTAGCCGCCGTCCGCGGCCGTGGTCGCGGACACGGCCGTGTCGCCCGTGCCGACGGTGACGGTGGCTCCGGCGACGCCGTTGCCGTCGTTCGCGTCGAGGACCCGGCCGGCCACCACGCCGCTCCTGGTGGTGCGGAAGGCGAGGGAGAGGCCGTCCGAGACGACCGCGGTGTTGAAGGAGTACGTGAAGGCGTCGGTGCCGGTCGCGTTCTCCACGCCGATCGTGGCCGTCGAGCCGCCCTTGACGCCGGTGCCGCCGGTGCCCTTGTAGGAGTAGGCGACGGTGCCGTCCTCGCCGATGGAGGCCGAGAAGGAGAAGGTGTCGGACTGCGCCGACCAGTGGGAGACCTCGCGCCACTCGATCACGTAACTGCGGTGCGGAGCGGTGCCGGTGACGGCGGTGAAGACGCCGGAGCCGGTGCCGGGGGCGCCGACGACCAGGTCGTCCCAGAACGGGTACAGGGCCGCGTTGGGCGTGGCAGCGGTCGGGATGTCCCCGTTGATGTCGCCGGTGTTGTTCCCGCCGAAGCTGACCGTGCCGTTCGTCCCGATCCACGCCTGGCCGTACGTCTTCCCGTACAGCGGGAGCGGGAAGGGGAGCTCGACCCGCTCGGTGGTGTTGTCGCCGGTCAGCGCGAGCCGGCTGCCGCCGGGCGCGTACGGGCGGTCGTTCGCGGCGGTGCAGGCGTAGCCGTAGCCGTCGGTGCGCTCGGGCAGGTTGACGGCGACGCTGGTGTCGCCGGCGACGGTGACCTTCGCCGTGCCGCCGGTGAGGCAGCGGCCGGGGTGGACCGCGTTCACGTCGTACGTGCCGTGGGGCAGGGTGAACTCGAAGCGGCCCTGCGCGTCGGTGGTCGCGGTCAGCGGGGTGTCCGCGATGGTGACGGCCGCGCCCGGGGCGGGGCCGGCGGAGGAGGAGACCGTGCCGGTGAGCTTGCCGGAGGCGGCCTGGGTGAGCGTGAAGTCGCCGGTGGCGGTGCCGTTCTCGGTCACCGTCGCCGTCGCGCTCTGCGGGCCGTAGCCGAACTTGGCCGCGGTCAGCGCGTACTCGCCCACCGAGAGGGCGGCGAAGGTGTAGGTGCCGTCGGCCGCCGTGGTCGTCGTGCGGTCGATCGGGCCGTCGGCGGTGACCTTCACGCCCGCGAGCGGTTCGCCGCCGGAGCGGACGGTGCCGCCGAGCGCGCCGATCGCACCGCGCGGGGCGGCGTTCACGGCGGCGAGCGCGTCGAGCCTGCCCTCGCCGAAGACGTTGTTGTCGGCGGGGGCCCCGCCGCACTGGGCGCTGTCGGTGTCCTGCGCGGTGCCGTCGAGCAGCGACTCGGTCTGCGCGACGTCGCCTTCGAGGGACGGCGCGGCGGACCAGAGCAGGGCCACCGTGGCGGCGGTGTGCGGGGAGGCCATCGAGGTGCCCGAGAAGGCGTCGTAGCCGCCGCCGGGGACGGAGGAGCGCACGTTCACGCCGGGGGCGGCGATGTTCGGCTTGATGATGCCGCCGGGGCCCGCGCCGCGCGAGGAGAACGAGGCGATCGTGTTGTTGATGTCGAAGGCGCCGGAGCTGTAGGAGTTCGCGTAGTCGCCGGGCGAGCCGCTGGTGGTGCAGCCGGGCCCGGCGTTCCCGTTGGAGAAGGCCGGGAAGATGCCGGCGGCGCGCCAGGTGTTGACGATCTCCTGGTACCAGGTGTCGCCGCCCGATCCGCCCCACGAGTTGTTGACCACGTGCGGGGCCAGGTCTGCGCGCGGGTTCTGGCCGTTCGCGTCGGTCGGGGCGACGATCCACTGGCCGGAGGCGAGCAGGGAGGCCTCGGAGCAGGAGCTGCTCTCGCAGCCCTTGGCGGCGATCCAGGTGGCGCCGGGAGCGACACCGATCTTGTTGGCGCCGCCGTCGTCGCCGACCATGGTGCCCATCGTGTGGGTGCCGTGGTCGTTGTTGTCGCAGGGGGCCGCCGAGTCGCAGACGCCGGCCGGGTCGAACCAGTTGTACGCGTGGCTGTAGGTGCCGTCCGCGTTCCGGCCCCGGTACTGGCTGTTGACGGCCGGGTGGGTGTAGTCCACCCCGCTGTCGATGTTGGCGACGACGATGCCCTCGCCGCGCACACCGATCTGGTCCCACACCTGCGGGGCCTTGATCCGGTCGATGTTCCACTCGACGGCGTCGGCGGCGGCCTTCTCGCGCGTGCCGTCGGCCGGCTTCGGGAGGTCGACCTTGTCGTCGGCGGCGATGCGCGAGACCTCGGGCCGCTGGGCCAGGGCGCCGGCGAGCTTGTCGCCGCCGACGACACGGACCGCGTTGACGATCCAGTACGAGGTGTACTCGGCGTTGGCGCCCCGCAGGGCCTTGACGACCTCCGCCTGGCTGCGCGCGGCGTGGTCCTTCTTCGTCCTGAGGACCGTTTCGGCCTTGGCGGCCCGGGTGGGCTGCTTCGCCGCGGCCGTGAGGTCGGCGGCGCTGTCGAGGTAGACCCAGAAGACGGCCTTGGACGAGCCGTCGAACTGGGCGCGGAGCTCGCGCTCGATCTTGCGCTCGGCCGCGCCGGGGGTGGGACCGGGGTCCGGTGCGGCGGCGGCGACCCCGGCGCCGACCGGGAGGAGCAGGACCGAGGTCAGGGCGGCGAGCGCCGCGCGTAAGGGTCGTCTGTTGCGTTGGGCCACGTGTTGTCTCCTCGGACGCCGTGTGCAGGTTGTGCGGAAAGGGCGTGCGTGATGTGCGCGGGTCATGCTGATGGAGAGGTCATGCTCATTACAAGAGGGCCTATTGAGCCGTGTCACCACGCCCGGCGGCGCGGACGGGGCCGACCGGACTCCGGGTGGCCCGCGGCCGCTCGGGAGGCCAGCCTGGGACCATGACCGCCACCCCGGGCGACCCTGCGCCCACCCCGGGCGACCCGCAGCCCGCACCCGGCGTACCGCCGACGCCGGGCCCCGCGCCGGTACCGCCGACCGGACCCCCCTCCGGACCGCCGTCCGGTTCCCGTGCGGCGCCCGACGCGGGGCCGGACGTCGCGCTGGGCACCGCGCGGGGACGGTGGATCGTGTTCACGACGGTCCTCGGGTCGAGCATGGCGCTGCTGGACTCGACGGTCGTCAATGTGGCCCTGCCGCGCATCGGCCGGGACCTCGGCGCCGACCTGGCGGTGCTCCAGTGGACGGTCAACGCCTACCTGCTGACGATGGCCGGTCTGATCCTGGTCGGCGGCGCGCTGGGCGACCGCTTCGGACGGCGCCGGATCTTCGTGCTGGGCGTGGTGTGGTTCGCCGTGGGCTCGCTGCTGTGCGGCATCGCGCCGAACGCCGGCGTACTCATCGCCGCGCGAGCCCTGCAGGGCGTCGGCGGCGCGCTGCTGACGCCCGGCTCCCTCGCGCTGATTCAGGGGTCGATCCGGTCCGGGGACCGGGCCCGCGCGGTGGGCCTGTGGTCGGGCCTGGGCGGGGTGGGCGCCGCCGTGGGGCCGTTTCTCGGCGGCTGGCTGGTGGACGGGCCGGGCTGGCGCTGGGTGTTCCTGCTGAACGTGCCGCTGGCGGCGCTGTGCGTCCCCGTGGCCCTGAGGCACGTACCGGAGTCACGGGACCCCGAGGCGCACGGGCGGTTCGACGTGGCCGGGGCGGCGCTGGGCGCGGGCGCGCTGGCGCTCATGACGTACGCGCTGATCGAGGCCCGGACCGGCTCCGTCGCGGTCGTCGTGGCGGCGGTGGGCTCGGTGGTGCTGGCGGTGGCGTTCGTGTACGTCGAGCGCAAACGGGCCCACCCGATGGTGCCGCCCTCGATCTTCGCGTCCCGGCAGTTCACCGCCGTCAATCTGGTCACGCTGTGCGTGTACGCCGCCTTCGGCGGGTTCTTCTTCCTCGTGGTGCTCCAGCTCCAGGTGGTGGCCGGGTACTCGGCGCTGGCCGCCGGGGCCGCCCTGCTGCCCACGACCGCGCTGATGCTGCTCCTGTCGGCCCGGTCGGGGGAGCTCGGCGAGCGGATCGGCCCCCGCCTCCCGCTCACGGTGGGTCCGCTGCTGTGCGCGGCCGGGATGATGCTCATGCTCCGGGTGGGACCGCAGGCCTCGTACGCCCGGGACGTACTGCCCGCGCTCCTGGTGATGGGCATGGGCATGGTGGCCCTGGTGGCCCCGCTGACGGCTACCGTCCTGGCCTCGGTGGACCCGGGCAAGGCGGGGCTGGCCAGCGGCATCAACAACGCGGCGGCCCGGGTGGCCGGACTGCTCGCGGTGGCGGCGCTGCCGCTGCTGTCCGGGATGGGTCCGGAGGCGTACCTCTCCGCCGAGCAGTTCGACGCCTCGTTCCGCCGGGCCATGCCGTGGTGCGCGGGTGCGCTCGTCCTGGGCGCCGCCGTGGCCTGGGGAACCGTACGGGCCCCGGCGGCCGGCGCGCCGCACCCGCAGTGCCGCACCCAGTGCGGGCTCAGCGCTCCGCCGCTCGAACCCCCGGCACCGGCGGAGCGCTGAGGGCCACCGGGGGCCGGGCGTCCCGCCGCCGGCGGCGGCCTGACGCCGTGCACCGAGGCCGGAATTCGCCTCCCGCGAGCGGCAGGCCCTCGCCGCGCCGACGTCCTTGCTGGTCCCGGGCCGGGCCGGCCGCCGGGAACCGGCCGAACCTGTGACGTGATCGGCTTGAAGTTGCGAAGTTACCAATAGGTATGTAGTGACTTCACAAGCCCCTAGCAGTAGAACTCGTTCTCATTCAGCCGAGAGTGAGGAACGTCACATGAGTGACAATGGCGTGCCCGAAACCGGTTCCAACGGCTTTTCGCGACGCGGTTTCATCGCTAGAACAGGTTCTATTCTAGGGGCTGTGGCTCTCTCCGCGCAGGTGACTCCGGCCCACGCGGCGCGCGCCGCCGCTACCACCGCCTCCATCGACAACGGCGCCCGCGTCCCCGCCCTGGTGATCGGCACCGGGTACGGCGGCTCCGTGGCCGCCCTGCGCCTCGCCCAGGCCGGCGTCGACGTGCACATGATCGAGATGGGCATGGCCTGGGACACCCCGGGCACCGACGGCAAGATCTTCGCCCACACCACCAAGCCGGACTACCGCTCGTACTGGCTGCGGACCAGGACCAAGGCGCCGCTCAGCAACTTCCTCGGCTTCCCGATCGACAAGGACGTGCCGAAGTACACCGGCATCCTGGACGCCGAGGAGATGGGCGGCATCATCGTCTACCAGGGGCGCGGTGTGGGCGGCGGCTCGCTGGTCAACGGCGGTATGGCCGTCACCCCCAGGCGGCAGAACTTCAGCGCCGTCCTGCCCTCGGTGAACGCGGACGAGATGTACGACACCTACTACCCTCGCGCCAACGCCGGACTCGGCGTCGGCCTCATCGACCCGGCCTGGTTCGACACCGTCGACTGCTACCAGTACGCGCGTGTCGGCCGCAAGCACGCCCAGCGCTCGGGCTTCCCCTTCGTCTTCGTCCCCGATGTGTACGACTGGGACTACATGAAGAAGGAGGCGGCCGGCACCGCGCCGAAGTCGGCCGTGAGCGGGGAGATCCTCTACGGCAACAACCACGGGAAGAAGTCGCTCCAGCAGACCTACATCGCGGCCGCCAGGGCCACCGGCAAGGTGACCATCTCGCCCCTGCACAAGGTCACCTCGGTCGCCCCCGCCGCCGGCGGCGGCTACACGGTCACCATCGAGCAGCTCTCGACCAGCGGCGGCGTCACGGCGACCAAGACCGTCACGAGCGACCGGGTGTTCTTCGCCGCCGGCAGCGTCGGTACGAGCAAGCTGCTCGTCAAACTGAAGGCCACCGGCGTCCTGCCGCTCCTGAACGACGCGGTCGGCAAGGAGTGGGGCGAGAACGGCAACGTCATGTGCGGTCGTGCGAACCACATGTGGGACCCGACCGGGAAGGTCCAGTCCGCCATCCCCTGCGCGGGCATCGACAACTGGGACGCGGGCGGCGCCTTCGCCGAGGTGGCGCCGCTCCCGACCGGGATCGAGACGTACGCCTCGTTCTACCTGTCCATCACCAAGAACCCCCACCGCGCCCAGTTCACCTGGAACGCGGCCGCCGGCAGGGTCGACCTCGACTGGCAGACGGCGTGGAAGCAGCCGTCCATCGACATGGCCAAGAGCATCTTCGACAAGATCAACAGGAAGGAGGGGACGATCTACCGCACCGACCTCTTCGGCACCAACAAGGTCTGGGGCGACCACCTCACCTACCACCCCCTCGGCGGCGCGGTCCTGAACAAGGCCACCGACAACTACGGCCGCCTCCACGGGTACTCCGGCCTGTACGTCATCGACGGCGCGCTCATCCCCGGCAATGTGAGCGTCAATCCGTTCGTCACCATCACGGCGCTCGCCGAACGGAACATCGAGAAGATCATCGCCACCGACCTCTGACCTGTACCACCCGACCTCCGGCCCCGCTCCCGGGGGCGGAACCGGGGCCGGCCGACCTCCGTCGACCGGCCCCCGACCCGTGTCAGCGCCCAGGCAGGACGCAGACACTGTCCAGGCCGAGCACGTGGTTGAGGCGGCCGAAGGCCAGCCAGGACCCGATGCTCATCGTCAGCTCGACGATCTCCAGTTGGCTGTAGTGCGCGTTCATCCGGTCCCAGAACGCGTCGTCCAGACCGTGGTGGTCGAGGGTGTAGCGCTCGGCGTACTCCGCCGCCAGCCGGGTCCGGTCGTCGAACGCCTCGGTCGTGCGCCATGCGGTGACCGCCTCGGAGAACGCCTCCTCGACCTTCTCCCCCTCCCGCTCCGTACGCCAGTCGAGGCAGAAGACGCACCCGTTGATCTGCGCGACGCGCAGCCGGGCCGCCTCGAACTCGCGCAGGCCCAGGGTGGTGTGGGCGTACACCGACAGGGAGAAGTTCGCGGCCGCCATGCCGATGCCGGGAACCATGTCGCCCCATACGTACTCGATGGGGTGCTGGCCTTCAGGGATGTCGATCCTCATGCCTGTTTCCTTCCGAGTCTGCCGACGGCGGGGCGCAGGGGGATGTCGAGGGCGTCGTAGAGTCCGGGTTCCGCCTCGGTGAGCCAGTCGATGGCACCCACGAGGCGGCCCACGGCGGTGGCGTTGCCGCCGGCGGAGCGGTTCTCGCCCTCGTCGGTGGCCTCGATGGTGACCTCGATGCGCGGGCGGCCCTCGATCACCACCCGGTGGGCGCCGTCACCGCCGTCGGGCGGGGACGGCCAGTCCGGTGCGCAGGAGGCGTGGATGCGGGTGACGTGCTCGATGACGATGCGGGGCTCGCCCTCGACGATGCCCTGCACCTCGAAGCGGACGGCGCCCTGGGTCCCGGCCTCGAACTCCCCCATCGTGCGCGTGCTCACGGTGGCGTCGAGGGCCCTTCGCTCCAGGGTCTCGCGTATCTCGTCGAGTTCGACCCCCAGCGCCCGGGCCATCATCCGTATCTGTCCGCCCCAGACCATGGTCGGGACGGAGGGCAGCAGCATCATCGGCTCGTAGTCCATGGGCTGCCCCATGCCGACGAGGTAGCGGACGGAGTCGGGCTGGTCGTAGGTGGAGTAGTCGAAGATCTCCTGGCAGCGGATGGCGTCGAGGGTGGTGCCCAGCCCGCTGAGCAGCAGCGGGAGCACGTCATTGCCCCACCCCGGGTCCACGCCCGAGGCGAAGAACGAACCGCCGCCCTCCGCGACGGCCGCCGCCACCGGGTCGCGGAACTCGGGCGGGGCGTTGCGGTGGTCGTAGAGCGGGTACAGCGCGGGGCTGACGACGACCGCGCCGGAGCGCAGCGCCCGGGTGATGTCGGCGAGCGCGTCGTCGGGCCGGACGTCCCCGGAGGCCGCGTAGACCACCGCGCGGGGAAGGGTGCCGAGTACGGCTTCGACGTCGTCGGTGGCCGCCACCCCCAACAGGCGGTCGAGTCCGCCGAGTTCGCCGGCGTCGCGGCCGACCTTGGCGGGATCGTGGACGATGACCGCGGCGAGCCGCAGTGCTGGATGGGCCGCGACGGCACGGATGGCCAAACGGCCGACGTTGCCGGTACCCCAGACAACCGTGGAAATCATGCGCGGAGGGTAGCGACAGGACCTGCAGGTTTCCAGAGAGGCGGGCCCCGGATGTCGAGGGGCGGGGAGGCGGGCACAGGGCCGGGGCCGGGCCCCGCCGTCACTGGTTCTCGGCGCCCAGGACGAAGAGGAGATAGACGAAGAAGGCGAAGAGGTGGCCGACGAACAGATAGGCGATCAGCCGGATCACCAGACCGCGCGGGAACTTCGACTCGATGCGGGCGCGGATGGTCGCCCCCTGCGCCTCGGCGGCCTCGTCCGCCGCGGCGGTCCCGACGGCCGCGGCGGTCCCGCCAGCCACCCTGGTCCCGACGGCCGCGGCCGTCGCGGACGGTGCTGCGGGTGCGTGCTGCGCCTGATGTTCGGTCTGGGACATGGGTACGTCTCCTCGGCTAGCGGTGGTGCGTGGTGGCGCCGCCGAGGCAGAGCCCGGCGAGACTGCTCTGCAGCAGCGTGTGGACGAAGAGCAGGTCGGCCCCGCCGGCGTCGGCGGACCCGATCCGGTGCGGGGTCAGCGAGTCGAAGTGGGCGCTGTCCCCCGGTTCCAGCAGGTGCTCGGCCTCACCCAGGTGCAGCCGCAGCCGCCCCTTGAGCACGTGGAGCCACTCCTCGCCGGGGTGGACGCGGACCAGTTCGCCCTGGCTGCGGCCGTGGGGGACGTGCACGCGCAGGGCCTGCATGCCGCGCCCGGAGCCTCCCGCCCGCCAGTACGTCCACCCGTCGGCCTCCAGAGCGCCGGGCCCGCCGGCCCGTACGATCGGGTCGGCGGCGGCCGGGGTCTCGCCGAGCAGCTCGGAGACCGTCGTACCGTAGGTACGGGCGAGCCCGAGCAGGAGCGGCAGCGAGGGCTGGCGTCGGCCGGTCTCCAGGCGGGACAGGTGGGCGGGCGACAGCCGGGCCCGGGCGGCGGCGGCCTCCAGGGTGAGTCCGGCGCGGCGGCGCAGGTCACGCAGTTGCGGCGCGACGGCGGGGAGCTCGCCGGTACCGCTGCCGTCGGCGGTGGCGGTGTCGTTGCCGCCGTTGTCATCGCCGTTCGCGAACGGGTCGGGAGCGGGACCTGGAGCGGGACCGGGGTTCATGCTCCGATTGAGCCAGATTCTTACCTGCCTGGCAATCGAGCTTGCCTCTGAGGCAAAATCAGTCGGCCGTATCCTCGCTCGGCCCGCCCCGCTCGGCCTGGCCCAGGACGGTCTCCACCGTATCCGCCTCGGCCGCGCTCTTGTCCGGGCGGTGCCTCAGCACGCGGGCGAAGCGCAGAGCGACCCCGGCCGGGTAGCGCGTGGAGCGCTGCAACCCGTCGTAGGCGATCTCCACGACCAGTTCGGGGCGCACCCGTACGGTGAACCCGTCGTCGGAGGTGGCCAGCGCCCGCAGCGCCTCAGTCTGCCAGCGCAGCATCTCGTCGGTGAGCCCCTTGAAGGTCTTGCCGAGCATGGCGTGGCCCCCGTCGGCGGCCCGCGCGCCCAGGTGCAGGTTCGACAGCAGGCCGGTCCGGCGCCCGTGGCCCCACTCGGCGGCGAGCACCACCAGGTCCAGGGTGTGGACCGGCTTCACCTTGAGCCAGTGCTTGCCGCGCCGCCCCGCCGCGTAGAGCGAGTCGAGGGATTTGACCATGACCCCCTCGTGGCCCCGGCGCAGGGTCTCGGCCCAGAACTCCTCGGCCTCGGCCGCCTGCGCGCCGGCGTCCTCGACGACCAGCCGGCGGACCCGGGCGCTCTGCGGCACGAGGGCGGCGAGCGCCGCGTACCTCTCCTGGACGGGCCGGTCGAGCAGGACCTCCTCCCCCACCGCGAGGACGTCGAAGAAGTAGGGGGCCACGGGCAGCACCCGCCGGGCGGCCTCGACGTCGGTACGGGAGCCGACGCGGCTCGCGACCTCCTGGAAGGGGACGGGGCGTCCGTCCGGCGTCGTACCGACGACCTCGCCGTCCAGGATGAAGCGCTCGCCCGGGAAGGAGCGGACCAGCTCGGCCACCTCCGGCAGGCGGCCGGTGATCTCGTCCAGGGAGCGGGTGTACACCCTCACGTCGTCCCCCTCGCGGTGGACCTGCACCCGGATCCCGTCGAGTTTCTCCTCCACGACGCAGGACCCGAGCGCGGTCAGGGCCTCGCCCACGGACTTCGCGCTGTTGGCCAGCATGGGGTGCACGGGCCGCCCCACGCGGAGCGTGAAGGCGCCGAGCGCCTCCGCCCCGGAAGCCAGGACCGCCGTCGCCACGCGGGGCAGCGAACCGTCGAGCATCACGGCCCGGCGCAGGTCCGCGGCCGGCACGGCGGCGGCGGCCGCCACGCCGTCCAGGGCGATCGCGTCGAGCGCTCCCTGGCGCACCTCGCCGGACAGCAGACTGCGCAGGAAGACCTGCTCGGGGCCGGTGGCCGCGCCCAGCAGAGCCCCGACGATCCGGCTCCGCTCGGCCTGCGCTCCGGCGCCCGCCACCGAGGCGAGCTCGGTCACCGCCGCGTCGACGGCGCGGACGGTCAGCGTGGGTCCGGGAGCCGGTTCGCTCTCCTGGGCGAGGGTGCGCCAGCCGATGCCCGGGCGGCCCTGGGGCAGGCGCCCGGCGAGATAGGAGATCACCAGCCCGGCCTCCTCGGGCGGCGCCGCCGCGAACAGCTCCGCGAGCAGGGCCGTCTTCCTCGACCGGGCGGAGGTGTCGGCGACCTCCCGGGACACGCGCGCGACCTCTGCCAGCAGCATGCGCCCATCCTCCCGCCCGACGTCGCGTCCCGCATTCCGCGCTCTCCGCGCCGTTACCCCGATCCGGCGGCCGCATCCCGTGTACCGCAGGCGCGGTATGCCCCGCGGCGCGGGTAGTCCTCACGGAGGTGGGCACATCCCCCCGCGGGCGCTCGGGCACGGAGCACGGGGCGTCTAGGGTTTCCCCTATGAAGCTCCGACTGCCCCGGCGCCGCCGAGACCGCCTGCTCGCGGGCGCCGCCGCGCTCGCCGTCGTCGCGGGAGGCGGTACGTGGACGGCCGCCGCCGTCGCCGCCGACGCACCGGCCGTACACCGCCGGGACCAGGTGGTGACCATGCCCGGCCCCGACGGCGCCGGTACCGGCATCGACACCTCGTACTACACCGCGGACCGCGGGAGCGGCGACGCGTCGAAGCGGCCGGCCGTGCTCCTGGGCCACGGCTTCGGCGGCAGCAAGGACGACGTCCGCGCCCAGGCCGAACAGCTGGCCCGTGACGGCTACGCGGTCCTGACCTGGTCGGCGCGCGGCTTCGGCCGTTCCGGGGGCCGGATCGGTCTGAACGACCCCGCGTACGAGGTCAAGGACGTGTCCCGGCTCATCGACTGGCTGGCGGCCCGGCCGGAGGTACGGCTGGACGCGGACGGCGAC
Source organism: Streptomyces sp. NPDC058662 (assembly GCF_042716255.1). Lineage (NCBI taxonomy): Bacteria > Bacillati > Actinomycetota > Actinomycetes > Kitasatosporales > Streptomycetaceae > Streptomyces > Streptomyces sp. NPDC058662. The sequence goes on from NZ_JBHXRU010000009.1 coordinate 59,430, forward strand.
CCCCGCGTCGGGGTGTCCGGCGCCTCCTACGGCGGGGCGGTCTCCCTGCTCGCCGCCGGACACGACCGGCGCGTCGACGCGATCGCGCCGCAGATCACCTACTGGAACCTCGCCGACTCCCTCTTCCCCGACGGGGTCTTCAAGAAGCTGTGGGCGGGCGTCTTCTTCACGACCGGTTCGTCCGGCGGTATGCAGTCCGGGGGTATGCAGCCCAACGGCATGCAGTCCGGCGGTACGCAGCCCTCCGCCCCGGCCGGACCGGAGGCGGCCGCTCCCGGCGCCGCCGTCCCGGACGCCGCGGCGCCCGGCTGCGGCCGCTTCCAGCCCGAGCTGTGCGCCATGTACGAGCGCGTCGCGGTGGCCGGCAAGCCCGACGCCGAGGCGCGCGCCCTGCTGGAGCAGCGCAGCCCCTCGGCGGTCGCCGCCTCGATCAAGGTGCCGACCCTCGTGGTCCAGGGCCAGGACGACTCCCTCTTCCCGCTCGGACAGGCGGACGCGATGGCCCGGGCCATCACCGCGAACGGCGCCCCCGTGGCCGTCGACTGGGCGGCGGGCGGGCACGACGGCGGGATGCGGGAGAGCGCCCGGGTCCAGGGCCGGGTGACGTCCTGGTTCGACCGCTACCTCAAGAACGACGAGAGCGCGGACACCGGGCCGGCCTTCCGCGTCTCGCGGTCCGGCGGCATCGACTCCACCGACGGGGCGGTGCAGCTGCGCGGAGCCCGCGGCGAGCACTACCCGGGGCTCACGTCGGACCCGCGCGCGTTCGCCCTGACCGGCCGCGAGCAGACCTTCGCCAATCCGGCGGGCGGCGCTCCGCCCGCCCTGTCGTCCCTGCCCGGGATCGGCGGTCAGCTCGCCGCGTTCGGAGCGGGGTTCTCCCTGGACTTCCCCGGGCAGCACGCCCGCTTCGAGTCGGCTCCGCTGGCCGAGGACGTACGGATCACCGGGACGCCGACCGTCACCCTCGATGTGAGGTCGACGGCGGCGGACGGCTCGGCCGTACTGTTCGGGAAGGTCTACGACGTGGGCCCCGACGGCCGCCAGCAAGTGCTGCCGAGCCAGCTGGTCGCCCCTGTGCGGGTGGAGAACGCGGCCCAGGGCGCGCGCGTGCGGCTCACCCTCCCGGCGATCGACCACTCCGTCGAGGCCGGGCACCGGCTGCGGCTGGTGGTCGCCGCGACCGACCTCGGCTACGCGACCCCGGCCGCCCCCGCCACCTACACCGTGTCGGCGCAGGGCCCCCTCGCCGTCCCCGTCGCGGCGGGGGTGCGGACGGCCACGGCCGGCCTGCCCGCCTGGACCTGGGGGCTGCCGCTGGGCGCGGCGGCGCTGGCCGCCGCCCTGCTCGGGCTCCGCCGCCCGCGCTCGCGCGGCGCCGGGGCGCCGGCGCCGGAGGCGGACCTGGCCGACGTACCGCTGGAGATCACGGGACTGACGAAGCGGTATGCGAAGGCGCAGGACCGGTACGCGGTGCGGGACCTGTCGTTCCGTGTGGAGAAGGGCCAGGTCCTGGGCCTGCTCGGGCCCAACGGCGCCGGGAAGACCACCACGCTGCGCATGCTGATGGGGCTGATCTCGCCGGACGCCGGGGAGATCCGGGTGTTCGGGCACGCGGTGCGCGCCGGGTCGCCCGTCCTCTCGCGGGTCGGGGCCTTCGTCGAGGGGGCGGGCTTCCTGCCGCACCTGACGGGGCGCGCCAACCTGGAGCTGTACTGGCAGGCCACCGGCCGCCCCGCCGAGGACTCGCACATGGCGGAGGCGCTGGCGATCGCGGGTCTCGGGGACGCGCTGGAGCGCGCGGTGCGCACGTACTCGCAGGGCATGCGCCAGCGGCTCGCGATCGCGCAGGCCATGCTGGGGATGCCGGACCTGCTGATCCTCGACGAGCCGACGAACGGTCTGGACCCGCCGCAAATCCGCGAGATGCGGGACGTGATGATCCGCTACGCGGCGGGAGGGCGGACGGTCATCGTCTCCAGCCACCTGCTGTCGGAGGTGGAGCAGTCCTGCACGCACCTGGTCGTCATGGACCGGGGCCGGCTGGTGCAGGCGGGCGAGGTCGCCGAGATCACGGGCGGGGGCGACACCCTGCTGGTGACCCTGGCCGGGCCGGTGGACGAGGTGAGCGTCGAGAAGGTGGCGGCGCTGGAAGGAGTGGGTTCCGTGGTGGCCGCCGACGACGGGCTGCTCGTACGCCTCGAAGGCGCGACGGCCTCGTGCCTGATCGCCGAACTCGTACGGCTGGAGGTGCCGGTGACCGGAGTGGGGCCGCACCGCCGGCTGGAGGACGCGTTCCTCACCCTGATCGGAGGTTCGGCATGAGTGCCGTGCAGGAGGTGGCCCCGGGCTACCGGGCGAGCCGTACGCTGCCGCTGCGTGTGGAAGCGCTGCGCCAGTGGCGCCGGCGGCGGACGCTGGTGATGGGCGGGGTGCTGGCCGCGCTGCCGTTCGTCATGATCATCGCGTTCGCGGTGGGCGGCGGTCCGGACGGCGGTCCGGACGGCGGGAGCGGCCGGATCACGCTGATCGACACGGCCACGGCCTCCGCCGCGAACTTCGCCGCCACCTGCCTCTTCGTGTCGGCCGGGTTCCTGCTGGTGGTGCCCGTGGCGTTGTTCTGCGGGGACACGGTCGCATCGGAGGCCAGCTGGTCCTCGCTGCGCTACCTGTTGGCCTCGCCCGTCCCCCGGGCCCGCCTGCTGTGGAGCAAGCTCGTGGTGGCGCTGGGGTTCAGCCTGGCCGCGATGGTGCTGCTGCCGGTGGTGGCACTGGCGGCGGGCACGGCCGCGTACGGGTGGGGTCCGCTGAAACTCCCGGCGGGCGGAGCCCTCGCCGCCGGGGACACGCCGGCGAGGCTGGCCCTCGCGGTCGCCTTCATCTTCGTGTCGCAGCTGGTCACGGCGGGTCTGGCGTTCTGGCTGTCCACGCGGACGGACGCGCCGTTGGGCGCGGTGGGCGGGGCCGTCGGCCTGACGATCGTCGGCAACGTGCTGGACGCGGTGACGGCCCTCGGGTCGTGGCGGGAGTTCCTGCCGGCGCACTGGCAGTTCGCGTGGGCGGACGCCTTGCAGCCGCACCTGGAGTGGGGCGGGATGGTCAAGGGCGCCGCGGTCTCGGTGTCCTACGCCGTGGTGCTCTTCGCCCTCGCCTTCCGGGGCTTCTCCCGCAAGGACATCGTGTCCTGACGGGGGGAGCGGCCCGCTCTCCCCGTCGCGTCCTGAGAGGAAGGAGCCCGCTCCCCCGTCAGGCGAAGACGCCCGCGCGCGCGGCGGCCGCGGCGGCCTTCGCCGCCCGCTCGGCCGCCGCGTCGTCCAGGGCCTCCGGTGTGGTCAGGAGCCGGTAGTAGAGGGGCGCGGACACCGCGCGGATCACCTCGTCCGCGTCCGTGCCCGCCGGGATCTCCCCCCGGTCCGCGGCCTGCCGGACGCAGGGCGCCCACTCGGCGACGCGGACCTCGTAGAAGCGGTGCAGGGCCTCGGCGGCCGCGGGGTCGGTCGTGGCCGCGGCCAGCACCGCTTTGAACAGGGCCCCCTGGCGCGGGTCCGCGAGCGTACGGCACACGAGGTCCGCGTTGGCGCGCAGGTCCGCGTCGAACGACCCCGTCTCGGTGCGCGGCAGCGACTGCTCGGCCATGTCCGCGAGCAGGTCGGCGACCAGGGCCGCTGCCGTTCCCCAGCGCCGGTAGACCGTCGTCCGGCCCACGTCGGCGCGCCGGGCCACATCCGCGAGGTCCAGCCGGTCGAAGCCGTGCTCGGCCAGGAGGTCCCCCGCCGCCAGCAGGACCGCCGCGCGCACGCGTGCTGTGCGGCCTCCGGGCCTGACGCTTCCGGGCCCGACCTCGACGGGTACCTCGGCGGATTCCATAACGGGACTCCAGTTCCATTAACGCGCGGCGGCTGTTACGTTGGGAACAGCTTAAGGGGGCAGCAGTCCCGTTAATACTCTCTGGAGGGGTCGTCATGGAGTACAGGCAGCTCGGTGCGTCCGGTCTCAAGGTTCCCGCGCTGAGTTTCGGCGCCGGCACGTTCGGCGGCCAGGGCCCGCTCTTCGGCGCGTGGGGCGACACGGACGCCCGTCAGGCACGCCGACTGGTCGACATCTGCCTGGACGCGGGCATCACCCTCTTCGACACCGCGGACGTGTACTCGGCGGGGGCCTCGGAGAGCGTGCTGGGGCAGGCGGTCAAGGGCCGACGCGACCGGGTACTGCTCTCCACCAAGGCCGGGCTGCCCATGGGGGACGGCCCCGACGAGGCCGGCACCTCCCGCTCCCGACTGATCCGGGCCACGGAGGACGCCCTGCGCCGGCTCGGCACCGACCACATCGACCTGTTCCAGCTCCACGCCTTCGATGCCGCCACCCCGGTCGAGGAGGTGCTGTCCGCCCTCGACCAGTTGGTGCGCTCCGGCAAGATCCGGTACGTGGGCGCGTCCAACTTCGCCGGCTGGCAGCTGATGAAGTCCCTCGCGGCCGCCGACCGCCATGGGTACCCCCGCTACGTGGCCCACCAGGTGTACTACTCGCTCGTGGGACGCGATTACGAGTGGGAGCTGCTGCCGCTCGGCCACGACCAGGGTGTCGGCGCGCTGGTCTGGAGCCCCCTGGGGTGGGGGCGGCTGACGGGCAAGGTGCGCCGCGGCCGGCCGCTGCCGCCCGGGAGCCGGCTGCACCGGACCGCCGACTACGGGCCGCCGATGGAGGACGGGCACCTGTACGACGTGGTCGACGCGCTCGACGAGATCGCCGGGGAGACGGGGCGGACGGTCCCGCAGGTCGCCCTCAACTGGCTGCTGCGGCGCCCCACGGTGTCCTCCGTCATCATCGGCGCGCGCGACGAGGAGCAGCTGCGCCAGAACATCGGCGCCGTCGGCTGGGCGCTGACGCCCGAGCAGGTGGCCCGCCTCGACGCGGCGAGCCACCGTCCCGCGCCGTACCCGTACTTCCCGTACGAGCGCCAGGAGGGCTTCGCGCGCCTCAACCCGTCCCTGACGGCCGCACCCCGGCCCTGACGGCCGCACCCCCGGCTTGACCGCGGCGGCCGGCCCCGACCGCGGCGCTCGTGCCGCGACCGTCCGGTTCAGTGCAGGCGGGCGGCTCCGGCCGACGGCGCCGCCGCCGTGACCCGGGGCGGCGCGTACCCCTCCCGTACGAACGCTTCGGTCACCGCCCGCGTCACCGCCGGTTCGGCGTCCGCGTCGATCAGGGACAGCGCGGAGCCGCCGAAGCCGCCGCCGGTCATCCGGGAGCCGTGGGCCCCCGCCGCGCCGGCGGCCGACACGGCCAGGTCCAGTTCGGGGCAGGAGACCTCGTAGTCGTCGCGCAGCGAGAGGTGTCCCTCCGTCAGCAGCGGGCCCGCCTCCCGCAGCCGACCGGCGCGCAGCAGTTCCCCGGTCCGCCGGACGCGTTCGTTCTCCGTGACGACGTGCCGCACCCGTTTGCGGCCGACGGGGTCGTCGAGGCGCGCCAGCGCGCGTTCCAGGTCCCCGTACGGAACGTCGCGCAGGGAGGGCACGCCGAGCGCTGCTGCCGCCCGGTGGCAGGCGGCCCGGCGTTCGGCGTAGGCCCCGTCGGCCAGGGAGTGCTTGACGCGGGTGTCGATGACGAGCAGGCGCAGGCCCGCCGAGGCGCAGTCGAAGGGGATGTGCCGCTGTGCGAGGGTGCGGGTGTCCAGGTGGAGGGCGTGGCCCTCGACCGCGCACGCCGAGACCATCTGGTCCATGACCCCGCACGGCACGCCGACGTACGCGTTCTCGGCGCGGCGGGCGAGGGCGGCCAGTTCGGTACGGGTGAGCCCGAGTGCGTACAGGTCGTCGAGGGCCAGTGCGGTGGCGACCTCCAGGGCGGCGGAGGAGGACAGGCCGGCGCCGGCCGGCACGTCGGACCGGATGTACAGGTCGGCGCCCCCGATCGGGACGTCGGCCTCCAGCAGGGCCCACGCGACACCCGCGGGGTAGGCGGCCCAGCTGTCGGGGCCCTGGGGCGGATGGACGGGGTCGAGCTCGGCGAGGTCGCGGCTCACCGTGCCGGAAGCGGTTCCGACGGAGTGGACCCTGAGGATCCGGTCGGTGCGCCGGGCGGCGGCCACCTCGGTGCGCTGCGGGAGCGCGAAGGGCAGGACGAAGCCGTCGTTGTAGTCGGTGTGCTCGCCGATCAGGTTGACCCGGCCCGGCGCCGCCCAGACGCCTTCCGGCGGATGTCCGTACAGCACTCGGAAGCCCTGCGCCGTACGGTTCACCGGCTCGCCACCGCGCGCAGCCGGGCGGCCGCGTCCTCGGGCCGGACGTCGTTCATGTAGGCCTCCATGCCGGATTCGGTGCCGGCGAGGTACTTCAGCTTGTCGGCGGTGCGGCGGACCGTGAACAGTTCGAGGTGGAGCGCGAAGTCCGCGCGGCCCTCGCCGAGCGGGGCCTGGTGCCAGGCGGAGATGTACGGGGTCGGATCCGGCCGGTCGAAGAGCCGGTCGAAGCGCCGCAGCAGCTCCAGGTACAGGCGGGGGAACTCCTCGCGCGCGCCGTCGCCCAGTGCGGGCAGGTCGGGGACGCGCCGGTTCGGGTAGAGGTGGACCTCGTACGGCCAGCGCGCCGCGTAGGGCACGAAGGCGGTCCAGTGCGCGCCTTCGAGGACGACCCGGCCGCCGTCGGCACGCTCGCCTTCCAGGACCTCGTCGAAGAGGTTGCTGCCGGTCCTCTCGCGGTGGGCGGCGACGGTGGCGAGCATCCGCGTGGTGCGCGGGGTGATGAAGGGGAAGGCGTAGATCTGGCCGTGCGGGTGCCCGAGGGTGACGCCGATGTCGGCGCCCCGGTTCTCGAAGCAGTAGACCTGGCGCACTCCGTCGCGGCGGGAGAGTTCGGCGGTGCGGTCGGTCCAGGCGGCCAGGACCAGCGCGGCGCGTTCCTCGTCGAGGTCGGCGAAGGAGGCCCCGTGGTCGGGCGTGAAGCAGATGACCTCGCAGCGGCCGGTGTCGCCCGCCAGGGACGGGAAGCGGTTCTCGAACACCGCGACCTCGTACGCGGGGGCCGGGACCTCGCTCGCCCGCCCGTCGGTGGACGGGCACAGCGGGCAGGCGTCGGCGGGCGGGTGGTAGGTGCGGGCCTGGCGGTGCGAGGCGATCACGACCGCGTCGCCCAGCAGCGGGTCGCGGCGCACCTCGGAGGCGGTGGCGGAGGCGTCGAGGGGGCGGGTGTCGGGGAAGGCGCGGGCCGCGCCGTCACCGGAGTCGTAGTAGAGGATCTCGCGGCCGTCCGCGAGACGGCTGCTCGTGCGTTTCACCTGCGTGCTTCTCTCACTGGAGGGTGACGACCGCGGGGCGGCCGAGGTCGGGCCGGTCGCACAGCGGCAGTTCGGTGCCGGGGCGGTCCAGTTCCAGGACGATGATCTCGTTCCCCGCGGTCCGCCACAGGGGCCCGGGCGCGTAGAGGGTCCGCTGCGGGCCGCGCGGTGTGTCGTAGTGGCCGAGCAGGAAGCCGTTCAGCCAGATCAGGCCGGTACCCCAGCCGGACATGTCGAGGAAGGCGTCCGCCGGGCCGTCCGGGAGCTGGTGGGTGAAGCGGTGGAAGGCCGGGCGGCCCGGCGGGAGGGCGCCGGCGCCCGGCGCGGACCAGTCCAGGCCGGTGAGGTCGGCGAGCGGCAGCGGGCGGATCTCCCACTCGAAGAGCTGCTGGTGGCCGTGGCGGACGCCGCGCCAGATGCCCTTGCGGTCGTCGAGCAGCGGCCCGTAGTTGACGCGTCCCTGGGCCCTGACGAGAAGGTCGAGGACCACGCCGGACGCGCCGACCGGCAGGTCGAGCCCCTCGTCCGGGGCGTTGCGGTCGAGGACGCCGAGCGGGACACCGTCGGCGAAGGCGTACGCGCGGTCGCCCAGGCCGTCGATCCTGACCGGCATGGCGGGGCGGGGGCCGGTGATGGTGGTGCGGTAGTGGATCAGGCCGTGGCTCTGGCCGAGCCGCTCCATGGACTCGGGGGCGGGGCGGTGCACGGCCGGGCCGCCGAGGAGGTCGAGGGCGGTGAGCAGCTCGGCGGTTCCGGCGGGTTCGGCGAGGGCGGGGGCGATCCGGGGCAGCGGCGCGGGGGCCGGCTCGTCGGGCAGCGCCACGTACTTGCTCATGACCTCGCGGAAGGCGTGGAACTTGGGGGTGAGCTCGCCTGCCTCGCCGATGGGCGCGTCGTAGTCGTAGCTGGTGACGGTGGGCTGGTAGCCCGGTTCTCCCGGGCGCGAGCCGGTGTGGTTGGCGCCTGCCCAGAAACCGAAGTTGGTGCCTCCGTGGGCCATGTACAGGTTGACGGAGGCGCCGGTGGCGAGGAGTTCGTCGAGGGAGGCGGCCGCGTCGTCGACGGCGCGTATGTGGTGGTCCTCGCCCCAGTGGTCGAACCAGCCGATCCAGAACTCCATGGCGGCGAGCGGGCCGGTCCGCTGGTAGCCGCGCAGCGCGGCCAGGCGTTCCGCGGGCCGGGCGCCGAAGGTGGCGGTGGCGAGCCGGCCGGGGACCATGCCGCCCTGGAGCATGGCGTCCTCGGGGCCGTCCGCGGTGAACAGCAGGCAGTCCACGCCGCGTTCGACGAGGCCGCGCTCCACGTGCGCCCGGTAGCGGGTGTCGTTGCCGTACGAGCCGTACTCGTTCTCGATCTGCACGGCGACCACGGGCCCGCCGCGGCTCGCGAGCAGCGGCAGCAGTTCCGGGACGACGAGGTCGAACCAGCCGTCCACCTCCGCCTGGAAGCGCGGGTCGGAGCAGCGCAGGTGGAGGCCGTCGACGGCGAGGAGGCGGGCGGGCAGGCCGCCGAAGTCCCATTCGGCGCAGATGTACGGACCGGGGCGGACGATGGCGTCGAGCCCGAGTTCCTCGGCGGTGCGCAGGAAGCGGGCGAGGTCGCGCCAGCCGGTGAAGTCGGCCTTGCCGGGGGCTGTCTCGTGGAAGTTCCAGGGGACGTAGGTGTCTACGGTGTTCACGCCCAGGGCGCGCAGCCGCCGGAGGCGGTCCTCCCACAGCTCCGGGTGGACCCGGAAGTAGTGCAGCGCTCCCGAGACGATGCGGTGGGGGCGGCCTGAGCGTCGGAATCCGTCCTGGTCGTGCGTGAGCATGCGCTGACTCCCCACGAGAGGTCGAGCTGCCTGGGGTACGGGACGCGCCGAATATATGAACGCGCCGCCCGCCCCGTCAATGAGGAGTTGATCGCTATCAATCGAATCGATCGGTTCGGGTCCCTATGATGGCGGTGACGACATGGGTGGTGAAGGCGGCGCCGGGCGGCGGTACGGTCCATGGGCGCGGCCGGGCGGTCCGCACCGACTGGCACCGACCGGTCACCGACCGGCACCGCCGAGCGCGGACCGGAGCGCGGACGCAGAACGCAGAACGCAGGGGGACATCGTGAGACCACACGTAGACCAGCGCCAGGCGCGGGTACTCGCCCTGGTCCGGGCCCGGGGCACGGTGCGCGTGGCGGAGCTGGCCCAGGAGCTGGGCATCTCTGCGGTGACCATGCGCCGGGACGTCGAGGCGATGGCCGCGCGGGGCGAGATCCACCGGATGCACGGGGTGATCAGCAGGGCGGAGCCGGGGTCCGGCGCGGGTACGGGTGCGGGTACGGGTACGGGTGCGGGTGCCGCCGGTGCGGGGACGGCGGCGGGGGCCTGGTCGCCCGGCAGGTCGGGCCGGACGGCGGGCGGGCCGGGCGGTGCGGCCGAGGGCCTGGTGATCGGGATGGTGGTCCCGACCACCGAGTACTACTACGCGGACGTCGTACGCGGGGCCCGCGAGGCGGTTGAGGCGAGGGGCGCGCGCCTGACCGTGGGTCTGACGCGCTACCTGACGGGTGAGGACCGGACGCAGGCGGACCGGCTGCTGTCCACCGGGGCGCACGGGCTGCTGCTCACGCCGAACTGGGAGGCCGGGTCGCCGTCCGGGCCCGGCGAGGGGTCCTGGACGGCGGATCTGCCGGTTCCGACGGTCCTGGTGGAGCGGTGGGCGCCGCCGGGGCATCCCGCCGCGGCACTGGACCGGGTCGCGTCCGACCACGCGCACGGTGCGGCCGCGGCCGTGCAGCACCTCGCCGCATCCGGGCACCGGCGCATCGCGCTCGCGAGCCGTACGACCCCGACCTCGGCGCGGCTGCGGACGGGTTACGAGGCCGCCGTCGCCGGGCTGGGGTTGGAGCCCGCGCCACCCTGGCCGCCGGCCGGGCCGGGCCCGCTCTCGGACGCCGACGCGTTCGCGCGGACCCTGGACTACCTGTACGAGGCGGTGACGAAGGGCGGGGTGACGGCCGCGCTCATCCACAGCGACACCGACGCGATCATGCTGATCCCGCGGCTGCAGGCACGGGGCGTACGGGTGCCCGAGGACCTGGCGGTCATCACCTACGACGACGAGGTGGCGGGCATGGCCGACGTACCGCTGTCAGCGGTGGCGCCGGCCAAGCACGAGGTGGGTGCGCGGGCCGCCGGACTCCTGCTGGACCGCCTGACGAATACCGGCGGAGCCGGGGAGGCGGGCCCGCGGCAGCACGTGAAGCTCCTGCCGCAACTGACAATCCGCACCTGACCCGGGGCCGCCCGCGAGCGTCTGAACTGAACCTTTCGATCGACTTGCGCGTCCGGGGCGATTGGCACGGCGCGACGGGGCGCGGTACCGGGGTCCGGGGCGTGACACGGCTGAGCCGGGAGCGCGCGGCACGGCACATCTGGGCCGGGGTCCGGGGCGCGGCACGGCTGGGCCGGGGGCGCGCGGCACGGCACAGCTGGGCCGGGAGCCCCGGCGCGGCAGAGCCCGGAGGGCGGCACGACTGGGCCTGAGGGGCGTCCGGCACGACGGAAGCGGGGGCGCCCGACACGGCTGAGTCCGGGGCACGTGGCTCGGTGGGGACGGGGTACCCGGCACGACGCAGGCGGAGGCGGCCGGCACGGCGGGGCCGGGGGCGTTCGCGGGTTGCCGGTGGCAGGGTCGGGGGCGGGCCGCTGGGTCTCCTACTCGGCCTCGTCGCGGGAGCCGCTGCGGCGGTGCGTCCGTTCGGCCTGACCGGTGGCGGTCGTGCTCGACGCCAGTTCCTCCAGGTACGCCCGGCCCCGCGCGAGCTGCCCAGGCAGGTCGGCGGCCCCGGGGTACCAGCGTTTCTCGTACTCCCAGCAGAGCCAGCCGTCCCGGGGTGCGGCGGTCACCGCTGCGGCGAGGGGCAGCACTCCGGCACCGAGTCCGAGCGGCGTGAGGTCCCGCGCCGACGCCACGTCCTTGACCTGGATGTAGCCCAGGTGCCCGGCCAGGGCGCGCCGCGACTCCGCCGGGGACTCGCCGCCGAGCCAGGTGTGCAGGACGTCCCACAGGGCGCCGGCGCCCGGATGCCCGACGCGGTCAAGCACCCGGGCGGCGGCGGTCGCGGTGCGGTGCGAGTCGTGGGTCTCCAGCAGGATCCGCACCCCGTGGCGCGCGGCGAACGGGGCCCCGGCCCGCAGGCGGCGTACGGCCAGGGCGTCCGCGTCCGCCTCGGGCAGGTTTCCGCCGCCGGGGAAGACCCGCACGTAGGGGGCGCGGAGGTCGTGGGCGAGCCGGACCAGCGCGCGCACCGCGGCGAGAACCGGTTCGTCCGGGCCCGCGGCGGCCACCTGGACGTAGCCGGCGACCCCGAGCACGGTGACGCCCGCGGTGGTGAGCGTGCGCAGGCCCGCCGCCCGGTCGGCGGAGGTGCTGTCGGGGTGCAGCGGTTCCTCGGGATGGGCCCGCAGTTCGATGGCGCCGAACCCGTGCTCGGCCGCGAGGGCCGCGCCGCGCGCGAGCGGTGTACCGGGCAGGCCGAGGGTGGAGAAGGCGTATTTCATGAGCGGTTCCCCCCGGCAGGGGGTGGTGCGGTGGAGCCGCGCACCATCAGCTCCGTGGGCAGCGTGGTGATGCCGCCCGGGGGCAGGGGGCGGCGGCCGGTGACCAGCTGGGCCGCGAGGTGGCCCGCCTCGCGCAGCGGCACCCGGACGGTGGTGAGTGCCGGCGCGGTGTCGACGCAGAAGGGCAGGTCGTCGAAGCCGGCGACGGAGACGTCCTCGGGAATCCGTATGCCGGCCTCCCGCAGCGCGGCGGCGGCGCCGACGGCCACGGTGTCGTTCGCGGCGGCGACGGCGGTGAAGGACTCCCCGCGGCGCAGCAGTTCGCGGGTCGCGTCGTAGCCGGCGGAACGCTCGAATCCGGCGTGCACGACGACGTCGGTGCCTGCGGCGGCCGGTCCGGGATGGTGCCGGAGCAGGGCGGCGCGGTGCCCGGCGAGACGCTCCCGGGTGGTGCTCAGTCCCGGTGGCCCGGCGATGTAGGCGATACGGCGGTGGCCGAGAGTCAGCAGGTGCTCGGCGAGCCGGAAGGCGCCGCCGTGGTCGTCGAACATGACGGCGGCGACGGGCAGTCCGGCGGGCACGGGCAGGGGCGGGCGGCCGCACAGGACGACGGGGGCTCCGGTGGCGGCTATCCGGGCGGCGCGTCCGGCGAGCGCGGCGGTGTGCCCGGGGTCCTCGACGGCTCCACCGGTGAGGACGATCCCGCCGGCCCGTTGGCCTTCGAGAAGGGTGAGGTAGGCGAGTTCGGTCTCGGGAGCACCCTGGGTGTTGCAGACGACGGCCAGTCTGCGCGGAGCCCCCTGGCCGGTAGGGGCAAGGGCGCTCTGCAGGGAGCCGGCGAGGATGCCGAAGAAGCTGTCCGCCACGTCGTGCACGAGGACGCCGACCAGGTCGGAGGTGGCCGCGGCCAGCGCGCGGGCCGGGCCGTTCGCGACGTACCCGAGCGCCTCGACAGCCCGCTCCACCCGGGTGCGGGTGCCGTCCGCGACCGGATAGCCGCCGTTCAGTACGCGCGAGACCGTCGCCGACGAGACTCCCGCCCGCGCCGCGACCTCGGCCAGGGTCACTGCCATGGTGCATCCCTCCCTCTCATGATCCCGGCACATCGTCGCGTCCGGTGGACTGGTCTCCATGATGCCTGATGAAGCAAGCGCTTTCTATCACTCGTTCGAGTCTTGCGGCCAATGGATTTGGGGTTCTAGCCTGGCACGAGTGAAAGCGCTTTCTACGGCGGCTTTCCATCGGTGACGAGACGAGGAGGGGAACCGTGGAGCGCAGGACGATCAAGATCGCGATGAACGGGGCGACCGGACGGATGGGGTACCGGCAGCACCTGGTGCGGTCCCTGCTCGCCCTGCGCGAGCAGGGCGGCCTGGACCTCGGTGACGGCACGGTGCTCTGGCCCGAGCCGGTCCTGGTGGGGCGCCGGGAGGCGGCGCTGCGGGCCATCGCCTACCGGCACGGGTTGGAACACGTCAGCACGGACCTGACCGCCGTGCTGGCCGACCCGGAGGTCGAGGTCTATTTCGACGCACAGGTCACCAGTGCCCGCGAGGCGGCGGTCCGGCAGGCGATAGCGGCGGGCAAGCACGTGTACTGCGAGAAACCGACAGCCCTGACCTTCGAGTCCTCGCTGGAACTGGCCCGGCTGGCGGAGGCGGCCGGGGTCAAGCACGGCGTGGTCCAGGACAAGCTCTTCCTGCCGGGGCTACTCAAGCTGCGGCGGCTCGTCGAGGGCGGCTTCTTCGGCGAGATCCTCTCCGTGCGCGGGGAGTTCGGGTACTGGGTCTTCGAGGGCGACTGGCAGGCCGCCCAGCGGCCGTCGTGGAACTACCGCGCGCGGGACGGCGGAGGCATCGTCGCCGACATGTTCCCGCACTGGGAGTACCTGCTGCACGAGCTGTTCGGCCGGGTCCGCACGGTGCAGGCCCTGGCGCGTACGCACATCGGGCGCCGGTGGGACGAGGCGGGCAAGCCCTACGACGCGACCGCCGATGACGCGGCGTACGGCATCTTCGAGCTGGAGGGCGGCGTGGTCGCGCAGATCAACTCGTCCTGGGCGGTTCGGGTCCACCGTGACGAGCTGGTGGAGTTCCAGGTGGACGGGACGCAGGGGTCCGCCGTCGCGGGGCTGCGCGGCTGCCGCGTCCAGCACCGCGGTACGACGCCGAAGCCCTTATGGAATCCGGACCTGCCGCTGACCGAGTCCTTCCGCGACCAGTGGCAGGAGGTTCCGGACAACGACCCGGCCGACAACGGCTTCAAAGCCCAGTGGGAGCTCTTCCTGCGGCATGTCGTGCTCGACGAACCCTGGCGGTGGGACCTGCTCGCCGGGGCCCGGGGAGTGCAACTCGCCGATCTCGGCCTGCGCTCCTCCGCCGAGGGCCGGCGGCTTCCGGTACCGGAGGTGCTGCTGTGAGCATCCGGCTACCCTCGGCGGACGGCACGTTCCGCACCCACCGGTCGAATCCCCTTCGGTCCAGTCCCCTTGCCTGCGGCCCGGTCCGCAGCCGTAGGTTCTACGCGGCGGCGCATGTGGTCGCCGATCCGCTGGCCGCGTCGGCCGAGAGCGGGGCAGCAGTCGACTGGGATTCCACGCTGGCCTTCCGGCACCGGCTGTGGGCTCTGGGTCTCGGGGTCGCCGAGGCCATGGACACCGCGCAGCGGGGCATGGGGCTGGACTGGCCCGCAGCGGCCGAGCTGATCAGGCGCTCTGCGGCCGAGGCCCGGGCGGTGGGCGGCCGTATCGTCTGCGGCGCGGGCACGGACCAGCTCCCGGCCGGGGGCGGCCACACGCGGACCGCGATCACCGCCGCGTACGAGGAGCAGCTCGCGCACGCGGAGGAGTGCGGGTCGGGGGCCGTACTGATGGCCTCGCGGGCTCTGGCCGCCACCGCGCGCGGCCCGGAGGACTACATGGAGGTGTACGGCGGTCTGCTCCGGCAGAGCGCGCGGCCGGTCGTACTGCACTGGTTGGGCCCGATGTTCGACCCTGAACTGGCCGGGTACTGGGGCCACGAGGACCTCGACCGCGCCACCGAGGTGTTTTTGAAGGTCGTCGCGGAGCATCCGGCGAAGGTGGACGGCGTCAAGGTCTCGCTGTTGGACGCCGAGCGGGAGAAAGACATCCGCCGGCGGCTGCCGTCCGGCGTCCGCTGCTACACCGGCGACGACTACCACTACCCGGAACTGATCGCCGGGGACGGGGAGCTGGCCAGCGACGCACTGCTGGGGGTCTTCGACCCCATCGCGCCGATCGCGGCCCGGGCGGGCCTGGCCCTCGACCGCGGTGATCCGGCCGGGTTCAGGGGGCTGCTGGATTCCACGGTCTCCCTGTCGCGGCACCTCTTCGCCCCGCCGACCCGCTACTACAAGACCGGTGTGGTCCTCTTGGCCTGGCTGGCGGGGTACCAGGAGCATTTCGCGATGGTGGGCGGCCTCCAGTCGGCCCGGCCCCTCCCCCATCTGGCCACCGCGTACGAACTGGCCGACGGGCTGGGGCTCTTCCCCGACCCCGAACTAGCCGAGCGGCGGATGCGGCAGCTGCTCGCGGTGTACGGGGTGGCCTCGTGAAGGCGGCGCCGGCTCCGGCGCGGCTGAGCCTCAATCAGGAGACGGTCCGCCAGTGGTCGCTGCCCGAGCTGGTCGCCGGGTGCGTGGCGGCCGGCGTCGGCGCGGTCGGGTTGTGGCGGGACCCCGTCCGGGCGTTCGGCGCGCGGGAGACAGCGAAGCTCGTCGCCGGGGCCGGGCTGCGGGTCAGCTCGCTGTGCCGCGGCGGCTTCTTCACCGCGGCGGACCCGGGCGGCCGGGCGGCCGCGCTCGACGACAACCGCCGCGCGGTGGAGGAGGCGGCGGAGCTGGGGGCCGACACACTGGTGCTGGTGTCGGGCGGGTTGCCCGCGGGTGACCGGGACCTGCCGGGTGCGCGCGGGCGGATCGCCGGGATCCTGGGGGAGCTGGCGCCCTGGGCCGGCTCGCACGGGGTGCGGTTGGGGATCGAGCCGCTGCATCCGATGTTCGCCTCGGACCGCTGCGTCGTGTCCACGCTCGGCCAGGCCCTCGACCTCGCCGAGCAGTTCCCAGCGGAGCAGGTGGGGGTGGTGGCCGACTCCTACCACCTGTGGTGGGACGAGCGGCTGCCCGCCGAACTGCGGCGGGCCGGTGCGGGAGGGCGCATCGCCTGCGTCCAGGTGGCCGACTGGATCACCCCGCTTCCGCAGGGCGTTCTGCTCGGGCGCGGGCAGCTCGGCGACGGCTCCGTCGACCTGCGCGGCTTCCGGGCATTGGCCGACGCCGCGGGCTACCGGGGGCACATCGAGGTGGAGATCTTCAACCCGCACCTGTGGGCGAGGGACGGCACGGAGGTCCTGAGGGAGGTGGTCGACCGCTACCGCGAACACGTCGCCTGACCCGGACACGTCTCCCGGCCAGGCCCCGACGCCAAGCTGCTGAACCCGGCGCGGTGCCACACGGCCGGCAGCCGCGCCGCCGGCGGGCGAAGCCGCGTCACGGGCGGGCGAAGCCGCGCCACCCGCAGGCGGAACCGCGTCACAGGCGGGCGAAGCCGCGCCACCCGCAGGCGAAGCCGCATCACGGGGGCGAAGCCGCGCCATCAGCAGGCGAAGCTGCGTCACAGGCAGGCGAAGCCGCGCCATCAGCAGGCGGAACCGCGCGACCTGCAGGCGAAGCCGCGTCGCGGGCAGGCGGGGGCGTGCCAGGAGGGCGGGCCCGCCGCCCCGTTGGGCGCGGTGCCCCCGATTGGGCGCGGTGCACCCGGTTGGCGCGGTGTCGGGGAGGTTCGCCGGAGGCGTCGGCGGGCGGGGGTGGCACGGGGCCGTGCGGTTGTCGGGGCGGCGGAGCCGCCGCGGGGGGCCCGGTTGCTCCGCCTCCGCCAGGGGCGCGTCAGGGCCGTGCTGTGTGCTGCGGGGGTACGGCGAGGTAGACGATGTTCGGCACACCCGTCGCTGGGTGGACCTCGATACGGGTGTCAACGCCGTAGACCTCGGTCAGCAGCTCTTCCGTGAGCACCTCGGCCGGTCGGCCCGACGCCGCCACCTGTCCGTCCGCGAGGACGTACAGCCGGTCGCAGAAGGCCGCCGCCAGGTTGAGGTCGTGCAGGACGAGGAGGCCGGTGGCGGGCAGGGCGCGGACCAGGCGCAGGATCTCCAGCTGGTAGCGGATGTCCAGGTGGTTGGTGGGCTCGTCGAGGGCGAGCAGGCCGGGGTCCTGGACCAGGGCCCGTGCCACGAGGGCGCGTTGGCGTTCGCCGCCGGACAGGCCGTCGAAGCGGCGCTCCGCGAAGGCCCCGGCGCCGACCGTCTCCAGGGCCTCGTCCACCCGCCGCACGTCGCCCGCGCCGTCCTGCTCCCAGAACCGCTTGTGCGGGCTGCGCCCCATGGCCACGACCTCGCGGACGGTCAGCCCGAAGACGCCGCTCGCGTCCTGCGGGACGACCGCCACCCGCCGCGCGCGCTCCTTGACCCCGAGCGCGCCCGCGTCACCGCCGTCGAGCAGCACCCGGCCGGCGGTGGGCCGCAGGGCGCCGTAGACGCAGCGCAGGAGTGTGGTCTTGCCGCTGCCGTTGGGGCCCACCACGCCGACCGTCTCACCGGGCCGGGCCATGAGGTCGACGCCCCGGAGCAACGCGTGCCCGTCGACCTCGTACCGCAGGCCCTCGACGGCGAGTTCCGCCGGGAGCACCCCGCCAGCCGCGCGTTCGCCGCGATCACTGCGCCCCGTACGCCCCGCGTGCCCCGCGTGCCCCGCACTCCCCGTGTGTCCTCCACGCCCCGCACGCCCCGCGTTCGGCCCGTGCCCCGTCATCCGGTGATCCCCTCGGTGCGCGTGGAGCGACGCAGCATCCACAAGAAGAACGGCCCCCCGACGAGCGCGGTCACCACGCCGACGGGGATCTCCTCGGGTGCCGCGGCAGTACGGGCGAGCAGGTCGGCCAGCGTCAGGAACACCGCCCCGCCCAGTGCGGACACCGGCAGCAGTGCGCGGTGTCCGGCTCCGACGACCATCCGGGCGGCATGCGGAACCATCAGGCCCACGAAGCCGATGGCCCCGCTGTACGCGACGAGCACGCCGATGACGAGGGAGGTGAGGACGAAGACGGCCGCCCGGAAGCGCGCGGTGTCCAGCCCCAGCGTCTGCGCACCTTCCTCCCCGGCGAGGAGCAGGTCGAGCGGCCGGGCGAGGGCGACCAGCAGACCGGTGCCGAGGAGCAGCGCGGCGGCGGGCAGCGCCAGTTCGTCCCAGCGTGCTCCGCCGAGGCCCCCGAGGGTCCAGAAGAGCACGGTCCGCAGCTGGTCCGGTTGGGCGGCGAGGACGAGCACCAGGCTGGTCAGCGCGGACAGGACGTACTGCACCGCGACCCCGGCGAGGATCAGCCGGCCGGTGGTCAGGGATCCGCCGCGGCGGGCCAGCGCGTAGACGGCGACGAGCGCGGCCAGGGAGCCGGCGAAGGCGGCGAGCGGTACGCCCAGCTGTCCGACGACGGCGAGGGCGCCCGTTCCCGCCCCGAGGACGATCACGAGGACGGCTCCCGCCGAGGCCCCGGAGGAGGCGCCGAGCAGGAAGGGGTCCGCCAGCGGGTTGCGCACCAGCGCCTGCAGCACGGCGCCCGCGACGGCGAGCCCCGCGCCGACGACGGCGCCCAGGATGACGCGCGGCATCCGTACGTCCCACACGATGGAGGCGAACGCTCCGGTGGGCCGTCGGCCCGACAGGCCGCCGAGGACGATGTCGACGACCTGTCCGGGCGCGATCCGTACGGGCCCCAGCGCCAGGCCCGCGACCGCGGACCCGACGAGCGCGGCGGTGAGCAGGAGGAGCACCGGGACCGGTGTGAGCCCGCCGCCGCCCGCCGGGGCGCCGGGCGCGGCGGGCGCGGCGGTGGATTCGCGGGCGGCGACGGACGGACCGGGCCTCACGCGGCGTCGGGGTGCAGCTGACCGCCCAGTGACTCGACGGCGTCGGCGACCCGGACTCCGAGCACGGCAGAGGAGAGCGGCAGGACGACGAACCGCTTGTTCTTGACGGCGGGAACCTCCGCCAGGGCCGGGTCGTTCATCAGGCGCTGCTTCTTGGCCTCGACGGTGGTGCCGCCGTAGTCGTAGATGAGGACGACCTCGGGCTTGCGCTCGATGACCTTTTCCCAGGCCACGTCGCCGAAGGTGTCGTCGAGGTCGGCGAACACGTTGGCGCCTCCCGCGAGGGAGATGATCTCGGTGCCGATGCCCTTGCCGCCCGAGGTGAAGGCGGATCCCTCGCCGGAGTCGTAGACGAAGACCGCCGGGCGGGCCCGGTCCTTGACCCGGGCGGTGACGGCGTCGATGCGGCGCTGCTCCTCCTCGATGAGCCGCGCGCCCCGCTCGGGCACGCCGAAGGTCCGGGCGACCTCGGTGATCTCGGTCTTGAGCTCGTCGAGGCCGACGGGGCCCGGGGTGCAGTACTCGATGTTGAGGCGGGTGTTGATCCCCGTCCTGCCGAGCCCTTCGCGGTCGCGGCCCTGCGCCTTGTCGAAGGCGCTGGAGTAGCCGCCGTACACGAAGTCCGGGTCGGCGCCCAGCAGCACCTCCTTGGAGGGGTACTCCTCGGCCAGCACCTTGATCTTGTCGTAGGCCGGCCGGTAGGCGGGCAGCACGGCGTCGTCGAGGTAGGCGGAGCCGGTGATCCGGTCCTCCAGTCCGAGGGCCAGCAGCACCTCGGTGGCGTGCTGATTCATGGTCACGGCGCGTTGCGGCGGAGCCTGATAAGTGGTGCTCACACCGCAGTTGACAACCGTGTACGGGAATCCGGGCGCGGCGGCCGCGTCGGCGGCCGGCTTCCCCGGCCCCGGCGAGGTGCCGCAGGCGGCCAGGGGCAGCAGGAGCGCGAAGGGTACAAGTGCGCGCAGAGCGGCGCGGGAACGCGACATGGCGAAGCCTCTCCGGGGGATCCGCGTCCCCTGGTCGACGTGAAGAGCGTGAAGAGGCGGTGCGTCAGTGTCTGACTCCCGGTCTCCCGCACGGGGAGAGCCGGTCACAGTGGCGGGACCGCACCGGATTCGCACCGGTTTCCTGTCCTGCACCGCCAGGGCAATGCGCCCCAGCTTGCCATACGTTCGGGGCCTGCGGCCCGGCCGGCCCCGGGAACGGCGAAGGCCCCCGTCGGCGGGACTTCCCGCGGACGTGGGCCTTCGGCTGTCCTGTGTGGCAGGGGCGGCAGGATTCGAACCTGCGGCCTTCGGTTTTGGAGACCGGCGCTCTGACCAGCTGAGCTACACCCCTTCGGCGAGACCAACCATGACACGGCGCGGCCCGAAGATCCACTCAATTCGCCGATCAACCGGGTGGAAAACGCCGATCCGGTGCGGACGCGGATTCTTTCGGTCGACCGGTCAACCCGACCTCGGCGCGGGCCGAGGGCGTGCCGTCCGACCTGGCACTTTCGACCGCCCCCTTGACCACTCTGGTCCAGACCAATAGTTTCCGGCGTGCACCGCGCACGCGCTCACGCCCCACTCCCCGCATCCGCAAAGGAAGTCCATGCGCCGCAGCATGCTCGGCAGGCTGGTCATCGCCGCCTGCTCCCTCTCCCTGCTGACCGCCTTCGCACCCGCCGCGGGCGCCTCGCACGGCAAGGCGCCGGGCGGTCACGACCGCTCGTACAAGAAGGTCGGATACTTCACCCAATGGGGTGTGTACGGGCGGGACTTCCAGGTCCAGGACCTCGACGCGAACGGCTCCGCCGGCAAGCTCACGCACATCAACTACGCCTTCGGCAACGTCAGTCCGGAGGGCAAGTGCTTCACCGGCAGCATTCCCGGTGAGGCCGACGCGTGGGCCGACTACGGCCGCCCCCTCGACGCCGAGAACTCCGTGGACGGGGTCGCGGACACCTGGGACCAGCCCCTGGCGGGCAACTTCAACCAGCTGCGTGAGCTCAAGGCCAAGCACCCCGGCCTGAAAGTGCTCATCTCGCTCGGCGGTTGGAGCTGGTCCACCCACTTCTCGGACGCCGCGCTGACCCCCGCCTCCCGCAAGGCGTTCGTGGAGTCCTGCATCGACCTCTACATCAAGGGCAACCTGCCCCAGGACGGCACCCGCGGCGGCGCGGGCGCGGCCGCGGGGGTGTTCGACGGGATCGACCTCGACTGGGAGTGGCCCGGTTCCGCCGGTGACGCCGACACGAAGTTCCGCCCGGAGGACAGGCGCAACTTCACCGCGCTCGTCAAGGAGTTCCGCACCCAGCTCGACGCGTACGCGAAGACCCGGCCGAAGAAGACCGCGTACGAGCTGACGGCCTTCGTGCCGACCGCTCCCGCCAAGATCGACGCGGGCTTCGACGTCCGCCGGATCATGCGCGACCTCGACTTCGTGACCCTGCAGGGCTACGACTTCCACGTCTCCGGCGAGCCGGTCACCGCCCAGCAGTCCGCGCTCCGCGCCCGCGACGACTTCAGCGTCCAGGGCACCGTCGAGGCCTGGCAGCGGCGCGGCGCGCCCGCGCACAAGCTGGTGGTCGGCCTGCCGTTCTACGGGCAGGGCTGGACCGGTGTCAGCGGCGGCGGCGACGGGATGGGGCAGCCCGCCACGGGCCCCGCACCGGCCACCTGGTCCGCGGGGTACGAGGACTACAAGGCCCTGAAGCAGCTGGCCGAATCGGGGACCTACGAGCTCCACCGGGATGTGCGGGGCGGCCATGCCTGGCTCTTCGACGGCACCACCCTGTGGACGTACGACGACCCCCAGGTGTTGCGCTCCAAGACGCGCTACATCCGCGAAGAGGGCCTGGGCGGCGCCATGTTCTGGTCCCTGGACGCGGACACCGCCGACGGCGAGCTGATGACGGCCGTCGACCGGGGCCTGCGCGGCCGCTGACCGGCGCGGTCACCGACCGCGCCGCGCGCACCAGCCTGAACCGCCCCACCCGCACCACCCGCGCCACTTGCCCCACCCGCACCACCCCCGACCGGCGCCGCCGGGCCGCGACGCACACCGATCCGGCCGCCCCGCGCCGAACCCCCACCCGATCCGGCCCGGCGGCGCCTCTCCACGTACCGGCCGACCTGTCGGGACGACGGGCGGATACGGTCGCGTCATGCCTACCGACAAGATCAACGCCGCGGCCTCGGGAACGTGGCGGCTCGGCGACCTGACCGTCAACCGGCTCGGATTCGGCGCGATGCGACTGCCGCAGAGCGGGCGGGCCTTCGCCGCCGACGCCGTACCGCGCGACCGGAACCGCGCCATCGGCGTGCTGCGCCGTGCCGTGGAGCTCGGTGTCGACCACATCGACACGGCCTCCTTCTACTTCTCCCGGTTGCGCTCCGCCAACGAACTGATCAACCGCGCGCTCGGCCCGTACCCGGAGGGGCTGGTCATCAGCACCAAGGTCGGGCCCGGCCGCCATCCCGACGGGAGCTGGTGGTGGGCCGACCCGGGACAGCTGCGCGGGCAGGTGGAGGAGAATCTGCGCCAACTGGGCCGGGACCACCTGGACCTGGTCAACCTCCGCATCCGGCCCGGCCGGGCGGACGGGCCGATCGCCGAGCACTTCGGGGCGCTGGCCGAGCTCCGCACGGCCGGCCTGATCCGGCACCTGGGCCTCTCGTACGCCCTCCCCCACCACCTCGCCGAGGCCCGGTCCATCGCGCCGGTGGTGTGTGTGCAGAACCCGTACGGGATCGGCTCGCCCGCCGAGGACCACGCGTTCGTGGACGCGTGCGGGGAACAGGGCGTCGCTTTCGTCCCCTTCTTCGCCATCGCAGGCACGGGCAAGGAGTCCGGAGCGGTCGCGGACGACGAGGACCGGGTGCGCGCGGCGGCGCGGGCCCGCGGCGTCTCGCCGGCGCAGCTGCGCCTCTCGTGGACGCTGAGCCGCGGGCCGCACGTGCTGGCGATCCCGGGCACGGGCGATCCCGACCACCTGGCCGAGAACGTCGCGGCCGGGGCGCTGCGGCTGTCGGCACACGAGGTGGAACGGCTGACCCCGCCGGACAGTGCGGACACCTCGCTACCCTAGGACGGGGCGTCAGACCTGGTTTGCCAGGCCTCCGGCCCGCTCGGCGCTACCGGGCGCGCCGCTCCGGTGCGCGGCGGCCAGTGCCGCCGTCTCCGCGAAGGCGGGGACGCGGCCGGTGCCGCCGAGGCCGGAGACCGAGAGCGAGGCTGCGGCCGCTGCGTGCTCCACGGCCTCGGTGAGGGAGTCCCCCAGGACCAGCCGCGCGGTGGCGGTGCCGGTGAAGCAGTCGCCCGCGCCCGTCGCGTCGAGGGGCGCCGGGTTGGCGGGCACGGAGTGGTAGGTGGCCTCACCCCCGCGGTCGAGGAGCAGTCGGTCGGGCCCCGACGTGACGGCGACCGTACGGGCCCCGAGCCCGCGGAGCCGGGCGGCGGCGGTGCGCGGGTCGCCGGTGCCCACCAGCGCCCGCGCGTCGGCGGGGCAGGAGGTCTTGAGCAGCCCGGTGAGCGGAGCGATCCGGGCGAGCAGCGCCCTGGCCTCGGCGCGGCCGGTCAGCCGGGGACGGAAGTTGGGGTCGTACGAGAGGTGCCCGCCCGAGGCGTGCACGGCCCGGGCGGCCGCCAGTACGGCGGCGCGGCTGCTGAGCGAGAGGGCTCCGGTGACGCCGCTGGTGATCAGCGCGCCCGAGCCGGTCAGCAGCTCGCGCCAGGAGTCGACGTGGCGGGGTGAGAGCGTGGAACCCGCGCTGTGGGCGCGCCAGTAGACGAACTCGCGGTCGCCCCCGGTGTCGGCGGACAGCAGGTAGGCGCCGTTGGGCCGCGGGGCCCGGCGGACGTGGGAGGCGTCCACGCCCAGCTCCTCCACCCTGCGCAGCAGCGGCACGCTCAGCTCGTCGTCGCCCACGACGGCGAGCAGGGCGGTACGCGCCCCGGCGGCCGCCGCGGCGGCCGCGGCGTTAAGGGCGTCGCCGGAGTAGGAGAGCCGGGCCGGTGTGCCGTCGGTGGCGTCGCGCAGCGCGGTACCGGCGTGGATCTCGACGAGGACCTCACCGAGAACGAGCACGTCGTAGCGTCCGGACCCGGCCCGCCCGCCGCCTCTCAGCACGCGGGGCCCCGGGTCCGGACGGGGTCGGCGGCGGCCCGGACGGGGTCGGCGGCGCCGCGGTCGGCGCCGTCGGCGGGGCAGGGCCGGGCCGGCTCGGCGAACAGGGCTAACAGGGCGGCCAGTTCGCCCGGTTCGGTCGGCAGGCCGTCGCCGATGCCGACGGCGTCCGCACCGGCGGAGAGCCAGTCCCGGACCTCCGCGGGGCGGATCCCGCCGGTCGGCACGAGCAGCGCTCCGGGCAGGACCGCCCTGAGGGAGCGGATGAACCGCGGGCCTGCGACGTGCGCCGGGAACACCTTGGCGGCGCCCGAGGCCCGGACGGCGGCGGCGATCTCCCCGGGGGTGAACCCGCCCTCGACGAAGGCTGCTCCGCGGTGCTCGGCGACGGCCCGGACCTCGGCGGCCGGGTAGGGGGAGACCAGGAAGGCGGCGCCCGCGTCCAGGGCGGTGACGGCCTGCTCGGCGGTGGTGACGGTGCCGACGCCGATCAGGGCGGGGCGGCCGAGTGCGTCGGCGAGTCCGGCGGCGCGGGTAACGGCTCCGGCCCAACCGGGGGTGGAGGTGGTCAGTTCGACGGCCCGGCAACCCGCCGCGAGCAGGGCGGCCGTCCGCCGGACGGCCTCGTCCGCGTCGGCTTCGCGCAGCACCGGGAGCAGCCGCTGAGCGGCTATCACCGCGTACGGGTGGCAGGACAAGGGACCCTCCTGTTGTTCCACGTAATGGAACGGGGTATCGTGTGCCGGAACCAACTGGTCTAGACCCTACACATCTGGGGAGTCTCCGTGTCAACGGACGGGTCCGACGGGTCCGACAGGGCCGAGCGGGCGGAGGGTGGCGGCGCACGCGCCGGACGGACCTCGGCGGCCGGTTCCGCCCTGGAGAAGTCCCTGCGCGTACTGGAGGCGGTGGCCGCCCCGGGCGGGCCCCACCGGCTGGCCGACGTGACGGCGGCCGCCGCGGTGCCGAAGTCCAGCGCCTACCGGATCCTCGCCTCGCTCGTCCAGCAGGGCTTCGTCCGCCAGGAGAGCGGGAGCCGGTACGGGGTGGGTCCCCGATTGCGCGGGCTGTCCGCGCTGGTCAGCGGCGGGGAGCCGGCCAGCATCGAACGGATCCTCGGCGACCTGCGGCAGGCGACCGGCCAGACGGTGCACCTCGCCCTGCACAGCGGGGAGACGATCACCTACATCCGCAAGCTGGAGAGCGACCAGCCGTTCCGCACGGCCTCGCGGACCGGTATGCGCATGCCGCTGCACACGACCGCGATCGGCAAGAGCATCCTGGCGCACCTGCCGGACGAGGAGGCGGAAGCACTCCTCGCGGCCACCGGGCTGCCCCGCCGCACGCCGCGGACGCTCACCAGCATGCGGGAACTGCGCGCCCAGTGGGAGGAGATCCGCACCCGGGGGTTCGCGCTGGACGACGAGGAGAACGAGCCGACGATCCGCTGTATCGGCGCGGCGGTCCTCGCCCCGGACGGCAGGCCGATCGGCGGGGTCAGCGTCACCACCGTCACCTTCCTCGTCTCACGCGAGGAGATCGAGGCGTACGCCCCGGCCCTGCGCGCCGCCACCGAGGCCCTGCCCCCGCTGCTCTGAGGGGCGGCGTACGGCACCCCTCCGCTGCACCCCCGCCGCCGCCCGATGGCCCCCCCCGGTGGCACCGCCCGGTGGCGCCGCCCGGTCCGCGGTCAGCCCGTCCCGGCCAGGAGTTCGCGCGCGCGGCGCAGGTGGCGGTGGCCGGGCTCCAGGAACCGGGCGGATTCCGTGAGGACCCGGTGCAGCAGGTCCTCGGCTTCGTCCCGGCGGCCGACGGCCAGCAGGGCGCGGGACAGTTCCAGGCGGGTGTGCACCGCGTGCGGATGTTCGGCGCCCAGGACCCGGTCGCGGGCGGCGCTTGCCTCCGCCCAGGCCCGCCGCGCCTCGTCGAGCCGGCCCGCCCGGCCCGCGAGCGCGGCGAGGGTGGCGAGGGCGGCCAGGGTGTGGGGGTGGTCGGGGCCGAGCTCCTCGCGCGTGTCCGCGAGCAGAATGGCCGACTCCCGTCGGGCCGCGGCCGGTTCCGCGGCTCCGTACCAGATGAGGCCGCGGCGCAGGGCGAGCACGGCGGCGCCGTCCGCGACCTGGTCGACGGCCTCCCCGGGGCCGGTTGGCCGGGCGTCCGCCGGTCGGAGCCGCGTACGGTCGGCCAGCAGCGCCGCCAACTGGTCCGCGGCCGAGGCCCGGTCGCCCGCCTCACCGGTGGAGTACGCCAACTGGTGACGGGCGGCGAGGGTGTCGGGGTGGCCGGGACCGAGTGCCGCCGCCGCGTCGGCGGCGAGACCGGCGAACCGCGCGGCGGCGGCGCGGGGATGGCCCGCCTCACCGGTGAAGAAGGCCAGCTGGTGCCTGGCGGCGAGGGTGTCGGGGTGCCGGGTGCCGAACCGGAGCTCCCACCGGCGGGTGAGGGCGGCGAGGTCCGCGGCCGCCCGGCGCGGCCGGCCCGCGTCACCGGTGGCGACGGCCAGGGGCAGCGCGGCGGCGCCCACCCCGCCGGACAGCGCCCGGGAGAGGGCCTCGACCGCGCGGTCCGGCCGGCCGTCGAGGCGCGCGCGCAGGCCGAGGTCGTACGCGTCCTCGGGCTCGGCGCGGGCCAGCAGTCCCCGCCAGAGGTGCTCCGGGACCGGCCCGGGTCCCGGTAACCACCCGAGCAGGTGGTCGGGGGCGGTCGCGCCGCGGCCGGCGCCGTCCGGCAGCAGGCAGCCCGCCGGGGGCGCGGCCCCGGCCCCCGCCCCGGATCCGGCTCCGACCGCCCATTCCCATGCCTCGGCGAAGGGTTCGGGGCGCAGGTCCGTGCCGCCGCGGTCGGCCAGGTAGGGCGCGTGCAGTTCGCGCAGCCACGCGCGCGGTACGGGGCGGCGGAGCCCCGCCCGGCGGCAGTCCACGGCCGCCGCGACCACGGCGGCCCCGCGGGGGCGGGCGCCCGGGGCCCAGCCGCTCTCCCACCGCGACAGCGAGCGCGGACCGCCCGCGAGGGCTTCGGCCACCCCTACGTGCTCCCCGGCCCGCAACGCGGCGTCGATCCGCGGGTCCCCACGGTGCTCCCCGGCCCGCCGGCGCTCCTCGGGGGACCAGAGCCGGGCCAGTTCGACCACGGCGGAGGTACAGCGGAGCAGCTCGTGCGGGATCCGCCAGGAGTCCCGGTCGGAGCCCGTGAGGCGGGTGTCGTCACGGCCGCGGTAGCGCCGGTAGGCGTCGGGCCGCATCGTGGCGACCACCACGACCGCGCGCAGCTCGGCCAGATGGGCGGGGGTGAGGCCGCGGGCGCCGAGGTGGTCCTCCAGGCCGTCCAGCCACAGCACGGCGCGCCGCCGGCCGGCGGCGGCCCGAACCGCCTCGGGCAGGGCCGCGCGCGACAGCGGGCGCACGAAGGCGTGGCCCGGGAAGCACGAGCGCGTCACCTCGTACGCGAGCCGGGTGGTGCCCGCCAGGGGTTCGCCCAACAGCAGCACGAAGTGCGGGCCGCGCCCCGACAGGGCGGCGCGCAGGGCCGGTTCGGCGTCGCGCGCGACGAGGGCGGGGGGCCCGCCCGGGGAGTCGGCCGGATGGACTCCGGCCTGCTCGGGGCGGTCCAGCCGGCGCAGCCGGGGAATCCGTCCGGACGGGGTGCGCAGGAGCCGCCCCCGCGGCCGGTCGGCGGCCCCGGGCCCGCTCGCCGTTCGCCCGGTCGGCGGACAGCTCCGCCCGGTCGGCGGTGTCGGGGCGACCGGAGTCGACGGCGCCGCCGGCGCGGGGCGGGCCGCACCGGGCCGCACGGCCCCCGGCCCGGCGGCCCCCCGTCCGGCGGCCCCCCGTCCGGCGGCCCCCAGGGCGGCGGCGCCCAACGCTGCCGTCCACAGGGCGGCGGCCCAGAGCATCGCCGTCCAACTCCCGGACCCCGGGGTGCCCGCGGCGCACGCGCCCGCCGCGGCCAGGCTGAGAGCCGCCGCGCCCAACGCGACGGCGGCCGGTTGCCCCGTCCGGACGCGCCGGCGGCCGGAGCCCCGTAGGAAGCCCGGCGGGAACCCTCGTGAGAACTGGACCGACATGTCGCCCCCAACACGCCCTTGTCGCTCTATTGTCCCCCGCGAGCGCGTTCGGGAACCGTGCCGTACGCCGGGCTCGCGGGCCGGGTGCGGGGGGGGTGGGCGGGGATGTGCCCCGGGCCGGGGGATGCGATGCTGGCGCCCGGGGCGACGGCGCACCGCGAGAGGTTTCGGAGACGTCCCGCGGAAAAGTGTTATCGAGGCTCCTCACGTCGGTCTCCCAGGTATCGGGCATCACCGACCGCCGGTACGGACAGGGAACATCACATGACTACTCAGCACACGGCAGCGCTGGTGGCAGCGGCCCGCGCGGGCGATCCCCGCGCGCAGGACGAACTCGTCAGCGCCTTCCTGCCGCTCGTCTACAACATCGTCGGGCGGGCCCTGAACGGCTCCTGCGACGTGGACGACGTCGTGCAGGACACGATGCTGCGGGCGCTCGACGGGCTGGGCGGCCTGCGCGCGGACGAGAGCTTCCGCTCCTGGCTGGTGGCGATTGCGATGAACCGCGTACGGGCGTACTGGCAGGCCCGCCGGAGCGGTTCCGGCGAGAGCGGGCTGGAGGCGGCCGAGGACGTCGCCGACCCGGGCGCCGACTTCGCCGACCTGACGGTGGTCCGGCTGAACCTGTCGGGCCAGCGCCGCGAAACGGCTCGGGCCACCCGCTGGCTGGAGCCCGACGACCGGGCCCTGCTGTCGCTGTGGTGGCTGGAGTGCGCCGGCGAGCTGAGCCGGGCGGAGGTGGCCTCGGCCCTGGAGCTGTCCGCGCAGCACACGGCGGTACGCGTACAGCGGATGAAGGCGCAACTGGAGTCGGCCCGGGTCGTGGAGCGGGCGCTGGAGGCGCAGCCGCCGTGCGAGGGGCTGCGGAGCCTGGTGGCGGGCTGGGACGGCGGGCCCTCCACCCTGTGGCGCAAGCGAATAGCCCGGCACGCCCGCGAGTGCGTGCGCTGCTCCGGCCTGTGGAACGGACTGGTTCCGGCGGAGGGGCTGCTCGCGGGCCTGGCCCTGGTCCCGGTCGCGGCGGCCCTGCTCGCCGGCGTCCGGACGGCCGCCGCGGGCGGTCTCGTACCCGCGGGGTCCGCCCGGGGGTACACCGATGCCGCCTTCACGGACGCGGCTGCCCCGGACGCCACCTCCACGGACGCCGCCACCCCGGACGCCGCCTTCGCGGACGCGGCGACGCAGCTCGTCCCCACCGTGTCCGGACCGAGCCGGGCGGCCCGCCGCCGCGCGGGCGACCTGGGCGCGGGCGCCGAGGCGGGCCCGGGCGGCCGCGGCGCGGTACGCAAGCGGCGGCGGAACCGCCGCCGGGTGATCGGGGGCGCGGTGATCGCGGCGTGTGTGGCGGGCGGCGGCCTCACGTACCTCGGCACGCTGCCCGGAGCGGGCGACGCGGAGGCGGGAGGTACGGCTCCGGCCGCGCCCGTGGCCGCCCTGTCCGCCACCGAGTCCGCCGGGCTGCCGTCCGCTTCGGCCTCCCCGTCCGCCTCCCCCTCCCCCGAGGCCTCGCCCTCTCCCTCCGCCCCGCCGAGCCCGACCGCGGCGAGCCCCACTCCGACTCCCTCCCCGACCCGTACCCCCGCCGCCTCGCCGGCCCCGCGGACCTCCGCGCCCGCGCCGGCGCCCGCGCCGCAGGGAACGGCCGGCCAGGTCGTGGCCCTGGTCAACGCCGAGCGGGCGGCCGCCGGGTGCGGGCCGCTGAAGGAGGACGCCCAGCTGCGCGCGGCCGCCCAGGGGCACTCCGACGACATGGCGCGGCGGGACTTCTTCTCGCACACCAGCCCCGACGGCTCGGATCCGGGCGGGCGTACGACGGCCGCCGGGTACCGGTGGTCGACGTACGGGGAGAACATCGCCAAAGGCCAGCAGACCCCGAAATCGGTGATGGACGCGTGGATGAACAGCGAGGGGCACCGCAAGAACATCCTCAACTGCGCGTTCAAGGACATCGGGGTGGGGATCCACCAGGGGCCGGGAGGCCCCTGGTGGACGCAGAACTTCGGCGCCCGGCAGTAGCGGCGGCCACGGGGGGCGCGGCGGCGGGAGGCGTGGCGGGAGGGCCCGACCGCCTCACCGCGCGGCCCCGGCCGGCCTCCGTCAGTGGTGGAAGCCGGAGCGGGGCGGTGCGGCCGGAACGGGCGGGGGCGTCGCCGTGAGGTGGTCCACCGCCTGCCTCAGGTCGTCCGCGAGCAGGGCGATCTGGTCGCGGGTGACTCCGTGCCGGACCAGGACGCGCTGGATCACCGTCTCCTCGCGGTCGGCGGGCAGCGGGTACGAGGGCACCTGCCAGCCGCGCATCCGCAACCGGTCGGAGAGGTCGTAGAGGCTGAAGCCGGCTCCGGCGGGGTCGGTGAGCGTGTAGGAGACGGCGGGAAGGGCTCCCTGGCCGTCGTACAGGAGGGTGAAGGGGCCCATCTCCTCGATCCGGCCCGCCAGGTAGCGGGCGGTGTCGGCACAGGCCTGCTGGACCCTCCGGTAGCCGCTGCGGCCGAGTCGCAGGAAGAGGTAGTACTGGGCGATGACCTCGCCGCCCGGGCGGGAGAAGTTGAGGGCGAAGGTCGGCATGTCGCCGCCCAGGTAGTCCACGGTGAAGACGAGGTCCGCCGGCAGCAGGTCCGCGGTGCGCCAGACGATCCAGCCGACGCCCAGGGGCGCGAGCCCGTACTTGTGGCCGGAGGTGTTGATGGAGGCGACGCGCGGGAGCCGGAAGTCCCACACGACGTCGGGGTGGAGGAAGGGCGCGACGAAGGCGCCGCTGGCCCCGTCCACGTGGATGGGGACGTCCCACCCCCGCTCGGCCTGGATCCGGTCGAGCTCGGCGGCGATCTCGGTGACGGGCTCGTAGTCGCAGGTGTAGGTCACGCCGAGGATGGCCACGACCCCGATGGTGTTCTCGTCGACGTGGTCGGCGAGCTGGTGGGCGCGCAGTCCGGTGGCTCCGGGCTCCAGCGGTACCTGGCGCAGCTCGACGTCGAAGTACCGGGCGAACTTCTCCCAGCAGACCTGGACGGGCCCGCAGACCAGGTTGGGCCGGTCGGTGGCGAGGCCCTCGGCGCGGCGGCGTGCGCGCCAGCGCCACTTGAGGGCCAGGCCGCCGAGCATGGCGGCCTCGCTGGAGCCGGTGGTGGAGCAGCCGGCGGCGGGCGTCCCACCGGGGGCGTTCCACAGGTCCGCGAGGATGCTGACGCAGCGGGACTCGATCTCGGCCGTCTGCGGGTACTCGTCCTTGTCGATCATGTTCTTGTCGAGGCACTCGTTCATCAGGCGGTGCACGCCGTCGTCCGACCATGTGGTGCAGAAGGTGGCCAGGTTCTGGGCGGCGTTGCCGTCGAGGAGGAGCTCGTTGTGCAGCAGCTCGTAGACGACCTCGGTGGACGAGTGGTCCTCGGGCATCCGGTACTTGGGCAGGATCTGGCCGCTCAGGGTGGACGCGAACACGTCCGTGTCGGCGTCGGGAGCCTGGTTGTCCTTCGTCGCATGAAGAGCCATATCCGGACTATAGGTGCCGATTCCGCAGATATGCCGTAGACCGTACGGAAGCGGCGGCACACCCCACCCCGCACTCCATCGACACGCACGGCTTCCGGCCGTCTCCGGACTGTGACCCCTCCCATAGCGGTCCATGGTCAACAACAAAAACTACTGTCGGGTAAGGTTCTTCTTGGAGATCTTCCCGTCACGACCACTGGAGCCGGTACGGACGGGAAGATCATCCATCTGGTTCTACGCGCAACTTATCCGCTGATGTCCGGATAGATGTCAACTGCGCCCGGGGCCCTGGTAGTTCTTCCGCCATGAACACGATCACCCGTCGGCAGGCCTTGAGCACCACTGCCGGCGCCCTCAGCGTCCTCGGCCTCGCCGGCGCCACCGCGCACGCGGCCGTCACCGACTCCCGCGCCGCCACACCCGCCGGCACGGTCGACGAGGTCTACCAGGGCCGCCGCATCCGCATCACGCCCGGCGGAGGCGGCCACCACGGGGGCCACCACTCCCCCGGCCTGCCCACCGTCCGAATAGACGGCCGAGAACTGCACGTCATGCGCAACGCCGACGGCAGTTGGATCAGCGTCGTCAACCACTACGAGACGTACCCCGACCCCGCCTCGTTGGCCCGCGCCGCGGTCCGCGAGCTCCAGGGCGCCGTCCTCGCCCCCTTCGGCGGTGCGGCATGACCGTCCGCAAGAACCAGGCCGCGCTCAGCCCCGAGGAGAAGCGGGCCTTCACCGCCGCCCTGCTGGAGCTCAAGCGCACCGGCGCCTACGACCGCTTCGTCACCACCCACAACGGCTTCATCATGGCTGACACCGACTCCGGCGACCGGGTGGGCCACCGCTCACCCTCCTTCCTGCCCTGGCACCGGCGCTTCCTGCTGGAGTTCGAGGCGGCGCTGCAGAAAGTGGATCCGGCCGTCGCGCTCCCGTACTGGGACTGGACCGCGGACCGCACCGCGGGTTCCTCCCTGTGGGCCCCCGACTTCCTCGGCGGCACCGGGCGGGCCCGCGACGGGCAGGTCCTCGACGGACCCTTCGCCCACGCGACGGGCAAGTGGAACGTGAACGTGCGCGTGGACGGCCGCGCGTACCTGCGCCGCGCGCTCGGCGTCGGCGTGGCCCAGCTCCCCACGAAGGCGGAGGTGGACTCGGTGCTCGCCATGCCGGTCTACGACATGGCCCCGTGGAACAGCGCCTCGGACGGCTTCCGCAACCACCTGGAGGGCTGGCGGGGCGCCAACCTGCACAACCGGGTGCACGTCTGGGTCGGCGGGCAGATGGCGACGGGGGTCTCGCCCAACGACCCGGTGTTCTGGATGCACCACGCCTTCATCGACAAGCTGTGGGCCGACTGGCAGGCCCGGCATCCGCAGTCCGCCTACCTGCCGGCCGCGGGGACGGCCAACGTCGTGGACCTGCACGACACGATGCGGCCGTGGAACGACGTGACTCCCGCGGACATGCTGGACCACCGGAAGTTCTACACCTTCGACACCGAACCGGCCGCTCCCGCGCCGGCCAGCCAGCGGTAGTGCAGTTCGGGGCGGCCGACCTGGCCGTACCGGGGCGTCCGGTCCGCGCGGCCGGTGTCCACCAGGTGCTCCAGGTAGCGGCGGGCGGTGATCCGGGACATCCCGGCCGCCCCGGCCGCCCCCGCCGCCGTCAGCCCTTCGGGGGCAGCCCGCAGCAGGGCGGCGACCCGGTCCAGGGTGGGCGCGCTGAGCCCCTTGGGGAGTTCGGCGGGCCGGGGCGCGCGCAGGGCGGCCACCGCCCGGTCCACGTCGTCCTGGCCGGCCGCCTCGCCGGCGGTCGCGCGGAACTCGGCGTAGCGCAGCAGGCGTTCGCGCAGGGTCGGGAAGGCGAAGGGCTTCAGTACGTACTGGACCACGCCGAGCGAGACGCTCTCGCGGACCACGGCGAGGTCGCGCGCCGAGGTCACCACGATCACGTCGACGGGGTGCCCGGCGGCCCGCAGCCCGCGGGCGAAGCGCAGCCCGTGGCCGTCGGGCAGCCCGAGGTCGAGGAGCAGCAGGTCGACCCGGGTCCGCTCCAGGACCCGGGTGGCCTCGGCGAGCGAGTGCACGGCCCCGACGGCCGTGAAGCCGGGCACCCGCGCGACGTACAGCGCGTGCGCGTCGGCGGCGACCGGGTCGTCCTCGACGACCAGGACCCGCACGCCGGGGTCGCCCGCACCGGTGCCGCCCGCGCCGCGCCCGCCCCCGCCCCCGCCCGCGCCGCGCCCGCCCCCGCTCACGCCGGGCCGCCCGCGGCGTGCGGATCCGAGGCCGCGGGCGCGGGGCCCGGCGGCGGCGGTGCCGGCAGCCGGACGGTGAACTCGGCGCCGCCTCCGGGGCCGTCGATGGCGACGGCGGTTCCGCCGTAGCGCTGGGCGACCTGGCGGACCAGGGCGAGGCCCAGGCCCCGGCCCTCGCCCTTGCCGGACCAGCCCCGGCGGAAGACGTCCACCCCCGGCGGCAGCCCCGGACCGTTGTCGGCGACCCGCAGCAGGAGCTGGTCGCGGTCGGGCCGCAGGGTCACCGCGATGCGCGCCCCCGGCACGGCCGTGACGGCGTCCACCGCGTTGTCGATGAGGTTTCCCAGGACGGTGACCAGGTCGCGGGCCGGCGGCAGCCCGCCGCCGTCGGCGAGGCTGCGGCTGTCCGAGGTGACGACCAGCTCCACCCCGCGCTCGTGGGCCTGCGCCGCCTTGCCCAGCAGCAGGGCCACCAGCACCGGCTCCCCGACCGCGCTGACCACCTCGTCGGTGAGGGCCTGGGCGAGCTCCAGCTCGGCGGTGGCGAAGTCCACCGCCTCGTCCGCCCGACCGAGTTCGATGAGCGAGACCACGGTGTGCAGGCGGTTGGCCGCCTCGTGGGCCTGGGAGCGCAGGGCCTGGGTGAAGCCGCGCTCGTGGTCCAACTCGCCGGTCAGGGCCTGGAGTTCCGTGTGGTCCCGGAGGGTCACCACGGTGCCCCTGCGGCCGCCGCCCGCGACGGGTGAACTGTTGACGACGAGCACCCGGTCCGCGGTGAGGTGCACCTCGTCCACCCGGGGCCGGTCGGCGAGCAGCGCCCCGGTGAGCGGTGCGGGCAGTCCGAGGTCGGCGACGCCGGCGCCGGTCATCTCACCGCCGAGGCCCAGCAGTTCCCGCCCCGCGTCGTTGATCAGGGTGATCCTGCGCTGCCCGTCGAGCATCAGCAGCCCCTCCCGGACCCCGTGCAGAGCCGCCTGATGGTAGTCGTACATCCGGCTCAGCTCGTCCGCGTTCATGCCGTGGGTATGGCGGCGCAGTCGGGCGTTGACGACGTACGTGCCCGCTCCGCCGAGGGCGAGCGCCCCGGCCGCGACCCAGGCGAGCGACGAGAGCTGTGCTCCCAGCCGGTCGCTGATCGCGCGCACGGTGATGCCCGCGCTGACCATGCCGACGACGCGGTCGCCGTCGGTGAGCGGGGTGACCACCCGGATCGAGGGGCCCAGGGTGCCGGTGTAGGTCTCGCTGAAGGTCTCGCCGCGCAGCGCAGGAGCGGTGTTGCCGAGGAACGGCTCGCCGATGCGGCGGGGGTCCGGGTGGGTCCAGCGCCGCCCGTCGGGGGCCATGATCGTCACGAAGTCCACGCCGGAGTCCGTGCGGACCCGCTCCGCGTACGGCTGGAGCGCGAGCGAGGGGTCCTCCCCGGCCGCCGAGCCCCGTACAGCCTCCCGCACGGACGGGGAGTCCGCGACCGCGCGGGCCACCGCCCCCGCCTGACGCCGGGCGGCCTCCTCGGCCTGGCCGCGCGCGGTGGCGTACGCGAAGACCGCGCACCCCGCCACGACGACGGCGACCAGCAGGACCTGCATCGCGAAGAGCTGGCCGGCGAGGCTGCGCGGCGGGCGGGGAATGCGGAACATGGCGTTCAGTGTGCACCGGGCCGTGAACTCAATGAACGCAAGGGTGACCGGGGTCACAGCGTCGGGTGATGGTCTCCCGGGACGTATTCACCACCAGGAGGCATCGTGGCCGCCAGGCGCGACAGAACGCACTATCTCTACATCGCGGTGATCGCCGCGGTGCTCCTCGGCATCGCCGTCGGCTTCGCCGCACCCGGCGTGGCCGTGGAGCTGAAGCCGCTCGGCACGGGCTTCGTGAACCTCATCAAGATGATGATCTCGCCCGTGATCTTCTGCACGATCGTGCTGGGGATCGGGTCGGTCCGCAAGGCCGCCAAGGTCGGCGCGGTGGGCGGGCTCGCCCTCGGCTACTTCATGGTGATGTCGACGGTGGCCCTCGCCATCGGCCTGCTGGTCGGCAACCTGCTGGAGCCGGGCAGCGGACTGCACCTCACCGAGGCGGCCCGCAGCGCGGGCGAGGCCCAGGCCGAGGCCGGCGGGGCGGAGGGCACCGCGGAGTTCCTGCTCGGGATCATCCCGACCACGATGGTGTCCGCCTTCACCGGGGGCGAGGTGCTCCAGACCCTGCTGGTGGCCCTGCTGTGCGGGTTCGCCCTGCAGGCCATGGGCGCGGCGGGCGAGCCGGTGCTGCGCGGGATCGGGCATGTGCAGAAGCTGGTCTTCCGCATCCTGGCCATGATCATGTGGGCCGCGCCGGTCGGCGCCTTCGGGGCGATCGCGGCGGTGGTCGGCGCGACCGGCATCGACGCGCTCAAGTCCCTCGCCGTCATCATGATCGGCTTCTACACCACCTGCCTGCTGTTCGTCTTCGTCGTCCTCGGGACGCTGCTGCGGGTGTGCACGGGGGTCAGCGTCTTCGCCCTGCTGCGCTACCTGGGCCGGGAGTTCCTGCTGATCCTCTCCACCTCCTCGTCGGAGTCGGCGCTGCCGAGGCTGATCGCGAAGATGGAGCACCTGGGCGTGTCCCGCCCGGTCACCGGGATCACGGTGCCCACCGGGTACTCCTTCAACCTGGACGGGACCGCGATCTACCTGACGATGGCCTCGCTGTTCGTCGCCGAGGCGATGGGCCGGCCGCTCGCGCTCGGCGAGCAGATCTCGCTGCTCCTGTTCATGATCATCGCGTCGAAGGGCGCGGCGGGGGTGACGGGCGCGGGGCTGGCCACGCTCGCCGGCGGGCTGCAGTCGCACCGGCCGGAACTCGTGGACGGCGTCGGCCTGATCGTGGGCATCGACCGGTTCATGAGCGAGGCCCGGGCGCTGACCAACTTCGCGGGCAACGCCGTCGCGACCGTGCTGATCGGCACCTGGACGAAGGAGTTCGACCGCGCCCGCGCCGGCGAGGTCCTCGCGGGCCGGCTGCCGTTCGACGAGTCCACGCTGGTCGACGACGGGCACGGCGCGCCGTCACCCGGTAAGGGACCGGCCCCCACCGCCGTTCCGGTCCAGCCGGACAGCGACAAGGACGGCGTACCGGTATAGGCCGCCTCTCCCGGATCCCGCCGGTGCGCCCGCGCGGTCCGGCCGGTCAGGGCTCGCCCCCACGGTGCCCAGACGGGTCGGCCCGGCGCATTCTCCGCAGTTGTCACCCATAGTCGGTTTTCCACCACCGATCAACGAACCCCCATGCTGCAAAAGGTACTTCCGTAACAGGCTGTGTGCATGACATCTTGCGTCCACCACTTGTTTCGTACGACCCGGCGGGTGCCGCGTGCACCACCGGGTCTTCGGAGGACGCATTGATACCCCACATATCCAGCCGACCTCGACGTACCCTCGTGCTGGCCGCCACGCTCGGCGCAGCACTCGTCCTCGGGGCTCCGGCGGCGCTCGCCGGGACCGCTCCGGTCTCTCCCTCCGCGCCCGCCAAGGCCTTCGCCGCGGCGCCGACTTCCCAGAGTGCGACCTGGGCTGCCGGCACCCGCGCCTACCTGGTGATCACCGCTCCCGGTGACAGCACCGCGGTGCGCAGCGCCGTGACCGCCAACGGCGGCTCGGTGTTCGCCCACTACGACGCCATCGGCGTGGTAGTCGCCCACTCCACCTCGGGCACGTTCGCCGCCACGATGCGCGGCGTCAGCGGCGTGCAGAAGGTGGGCGCGACCCGCACCTCGGACGTGCCGGCGGACGCCTACAACCCTGCTCTCCCCGCGAACCCGGCGCAGTCCGCCACCGGTTCGGGCGAGCCGGTCCGCGCCGACATGAGCCAGATCAAGGCGGACCAGGCCTGGGCCGTCACCACCGGCTCCGCCACCGTCAAGGTGGGCATCCTCGACACCGGTGTGGACGACCAGCACCAGGACCTCGCGCCGAACTTCAACGCGGCGGACTCCGCCTCCTGCGCCTACGGCAAGGCGGACACCCGCGCCGGGGCGTGGCGCGACGTCGGCACCCACGGCACGCACGTGGCCGGTACGGTCGCGGCGGCCAAGAACGGCAAGGGCGTCATCGGCGTCGCCCCGGGTGTGAAGATCTCCTCGGTGCGCATCGCCGAGCCCGGCTCCTCGCTCTTCTTCGCCGAGAACACCATCTGCGGGTTCATGTGGGCGGGTGACCACGGCTTCAAGGTCACCAACAACAGCTACTACACGGACCCGTGGCAGTTCAACTGCCCGGACAACCTCGACCAGGCCGCCATCATCGAGGGCACCCGGCGCGCGCAGGAGTACGCGGAGGGCAAGGGCTCGCTCCAGGTCGCCGCGGCGGGCAACTCCAACTACGACCTCGCCAACAAGACGACGGACTCCGAGAGCCCGAACGACTCGACGCCGGTCACCCGCACCATCACCAACGCGTGCATCGACATCCCGACCGAGCTCCCGGGCGTCGTGACGGTCTCCTCGATGGGCAGCGCCACCGCCAAGGCCTCGTACTCCAACTTCGGCCGCGACGTGATCGACGTGGCGGCCCCGGGCGGCGACGCCGTGGGCATCTACAGCACGCTGCCCGGCGGCAAGTACGGCAGCATGAGCGGCACCTCGATGGCCTCCCCGCACGTCGCGGGCGTCGCGGCGCTCCTGGCCAGCACCAACCCGGGCATCACGCCGGCGCAGATCCGCGAGAAGCTGGCCACCCAGGCCACCGACATCGCCTGCCCGTCGGACGGCCGCTGCACCGGCACCACCGCGAAGAACGCGTTCTTCGGCGAGGGCCAGGTCGACGCCCTCAAGGCGGTCGGCGCCACGCCGCCGCCCGGCAAGTTCTTCCAGAACCCCGGTGACTTCGCCATCGGCGACAACAGCACCGTGGAGAGCCCGATCACCGTCACCGGGGTGACCGGCAACGCCCCGGCCACCCTCAAGGTCGGCGTGACCGTCGTGCACACCTACATCGGTGACCTGAAGGTCGACCTGGTCGCCCCGGACGGCTCCGTGTACACGGTGCACAACCGGTCCGGCGGCAGCACGGACAACATCAACCAGACGTACACGGTCAACGCCTCCTCGGAGGTCGCGAACGGCACGTGGAAGCTCCGCGTGAACGACAACGCCGGTGGCGACACCGGCCGGATCGACGCCTGGAACCTCACCTTCTAGCGTGGGGGACGCCGCCGTGCCCGGGCCGAACGCCGGGGCGCGGCGGCGTCGTCATGTCCGCGCGCCGCCATCGCCGCGCCCGCACCTCATCCCGCCGTCCCGCCGTCACGCCATCGCGTCAGCGGGCCGTCGCGTCAGCGGGCCGTCGCGCCGTCGCGCTGTCGGGTGCGCAGTACGCAGTCCCCGCAGTAGCCGCCGCCGGGCACCCGGTAATAGAGGCAGCAGCTGTTGCGCACGAAGGCCACTCCGAGTCCCTCCTCGTGGACGAAGGTGCCGGCGCCGGCCAGAGCGCCCCCGTCGGCCAGCAGGTCCGCGGTCAACGCCACCGCGGCGCCCGCAGGCACCCGGTCGATCAGCACCCGCAACGCCCCGACCAGTCCCGACGCGGCATTGCCGCGCAGCACCCGCGGCGAGACCCCGAACCGCCCGCGCAGGGCGGTGTCGAGCACGGCCAGGTTCCCGAGGACGTTCTCCCCCAGCGCCCCGGCCGGCAGCCAGACCGGCTCGGGCAGCCAGAGCTCCAGCGACCCGGCGTCCGGCAGCCGCCACCACACCCGGTCGGCGCCCAGGTCCGGCACCCGCCCGGCCAGCGCGGCGCAGCCCAGCCCCAGCGACCACAGCCGCGAGGCGATGCCGAGCTGCGCCGTCGAGGCGGCCACCCGCCCCGGCCCGCTGCGGGTGCGCCGGCCCACCTCGGCCACGTACGGGTCGAGCCGCTCCCCGTACAGCGCGGCCAGCGGTCGAAAGCCCGGGCCGGGCGGCTCCTTCCCGTACGGCACGGCGAAGAAGGGGCCGACGGAGGCGAGGCGGCGCAGCACGTCGTCCGTGGCGCTCTCTTGGGCGAAGTCCATGCCGGAGATGGTCTCAGGCCGGTCGCGCGGCCGGCCGGCCGGTGGGGTGCGGTCGGCCACTCGGGTGGAGCCGGGCACCGCACATGTGTCGCAGGCGCCGTCCGCGACCCCTCCGCGCCCACTCCTCACAGTCCGGCGAGGAACTCCAGGAGCGCCGCGTTGAAGGCCTCCGGCTGCTCCACTCCCGGCAGGTGGCCGGCCCGCTCGATCACCGCGAGCACCGAGTGCGGCATCAGCGCGTGCAAGGCCTCGGCCTCGGCGACGGGGGTGTAGACGTCGTCGGCGCCCACCACGACCAGGCAGGGCTCGGTCGTGGCCGCGAGCACGGGGCGGTAGTCGGGGCGCTCGGCGCGCCCCCTCAGGGCGGCGGCCGCGCCCTGGGGGTCGGTCGCGCACATCATGGCGCTGATCCGTGCCGCGGCCTCCGGCATACCGGTGACGTTGTAGGGGGCCAGCATCTTGCCGATCACCTCTTCGGCGTAGGGCCGCATGCCTTCCGCGAGCAGCCGGTCGGCGAGCTCGCGCCGCCGCTTCCTGCCGTCCTCGGTCTCCGGCAGCGGCGAGGTGTCGGAGAGCACCAGGGCCCGTACCAGACCCGGGTGGCGCAACCGCATCTCCATGGCGATCTGGCCCCCCATGGACACGCCGCCGAACACCGCCCGACCGATGCCCAGCCGGCCGAGCAGAGCGGCGGTGTCGTCCGCGAGGGCGGCGAGCGGGACCGTGCCCGGCTCCGCCGGGTTCTGCCCGTATCCGCGCAGGTCAGGCGCGATAACGCGGTAGCCCGCGGCGGTCAGCGCGGCCGTCTGGGGAGCCCACATGGTGCGATTGAACGGATGTCCGTGGATCAGGATGACGGGTGCTCCGTCACGGGGGCCGGAGTCGTCGAAAAACTCTGTCGCGCCGTTGCCTGCGAGGGGGTTCATGGGACCACGGTAAGGGGCTACATTGAGCCACCCGCGTTCACCTGACCGCCTGTTGCCTTTCACTCGTGTTTTGCACGGGGGGCGACGTCAGAAACGCAGACTGTGCAACCACCCCACCGCCCAGAAGGACCGAAGGCTCCGTGCCCGTACCCGTACTCCTCGCCGGCCGCAGCGTGCGGCTTGAGCCCCTCGCCCCCCACCACACCGAGGCCCTTGCCCTTGCTGGGGCCGAGGACCGTACGACGTACGCCTTCACTCCCGTGCCCCACGGCGTGCAGGCGTCCCACGAGTACATCGACCGCGCCCTCGCCGATCAGGCGGCCGGGCGATCGCTTCCGTTCGCGGTGGTCAGAGCCGCGGACGGGCGGGTCGTGGGCTCGACCCGGTTCCTGGAACTCGACTACTGGCAGGGGCCCCTGGTGTGGCCCGCCGTGCCCGGCGTCCCGTTCGGTGACCCGGCGACCGCGGTCCCCGACGCCGCCGAGATCGGCAACACCTGGCTGTCCCCGGGCGCCCAGGGCACCGGGATCAACACCGAGGCGAAGCTGCTCATGCTGCGGCACGCCTTCGAGACCTGGGGAGTGCGGCGCGTCTCCCTGCGAGCGGACGCCCGCAACGGCCGCTCGCGGGCCGCGCTGGAACGTCTCGGCTTCACCTCCGAAGGGGTGCGCCGGGCCCATTCCCGGGGGCTCGACGGCGCGGTGCGCAGTACGGCCTTCTACTCGGTCCTCGACGAGGAGTGGCCGGCCGTGCGGTCGGTCATCGAACTGCGGCTGTCCGCCGCGGCGCAGCGCAAACGGCGCCGCAAGACCCTGGTCCCCGCCTGAACGACGCGACGGTCCCGCTGCGGCCCCCGCCCCGGCCCTCCCCAGGAGCCCGGGGCGGGGCCGCGGTCGCGGCGGGCGTCGGGCGACCGGCTGGGCAATCAGCTCCCCCGGACCGTCCCAAGAGTTGTAAAAACGCGGAACCCGGACATCCGTGCGCTCATCCT
This sequence comes from Streptomyces sp. NPDC058662, assembly GCF_042716255.1. Lineage (NCBI taxonomy): Bacteria > Bacillati > Actinomycetota > Actinomycetes > Kitasatosporales > Streptomycetaceae > Streptomyces > Streptomyces sp. NPDC058662. Next base: position 101,042 of record NZ_JBHXRU010000009.1, read on the forward strand.
CGGGACCGTAAGACGCAGAAGACGCGAAGACGGAGAGCCACCCGCACATGTCGTACGCACCCGACGGGCAGCAGTACCAGCCGTACCGGCCGGAAGGACAGCGGCCGCCAGAACCCCGGGCGCGACGCGGGTCGCGGGTCCGGCGGTGGGTGATCGCGGGCGCCTCCGTCCTCGCGCTCGCCGGTACGGCCGCCCTCGTGCTGGACCACTTCGAGATACCCCCCTTCACCGACAAGGGCGCCGCCGTGTCGTTCGGGCCGGCCGCCGGGGGCACCGGCGAGCCCGGTTCCGGGGACGGGCAGCGGGCGGGCTCCAGGATGCTGATGCCGACGGGCCCGGCAGCCGAGTTCAAGAACTCGATGACCCTGCCCGACGGGACGCACGTCGCCGTCACCACACTGGACGGCAGGAAGTCCGGCTTCAAGGGCAAGGTGTGGGTCTGGGCGCCCAAGGAGTACAACGACCCGAAGTTCGCCAGGAGCGGCTTCCCCGTCATGATCGCCCTGCCGGGCGGCGCCGGCTTCCCGAACAACTACTGGATGGGCACCGACCTCGGCCTCCAGACGAGCATCAGCACGTGGTACGCCCAGGGCAGGAGCAAACCCTTCATCCTGGCCATGCCGGTACTCAACCCGGGCCCCGACGACAAGGGCGTCTACTGGGACGGCTCCGACATACCCGGCCAGCCCAAGATGGGGACCTGGCTCACCGAGGACGTGCCCGACCTGGTGAAGGCGAACTTCCGCACCGTGAAGTCGCGTGACGGATGGGCGTTCATGGGCTCCTCCACCGGTGGGTTCGCCGGCCTGAAGGCCGTGCTGAAGCACCCCGACCGGTTCAAGGCGGTGATCGCCTCCGGTCCGGACATCGTCCCGGACTCGCCGCTGTGGAAGGGGCACGACAAGGAGAAGGCCGAGAACAACCCCGAGCTGCTGGCACAGCAGCTCATCGACCGCAAGGGCCCCGACGTGTACCTCGCCTTCCAGGTCGGCGACAGCGAGAACAACAAGAAGACCCTGCCGGACGTGGAGAGGTTCATCGCCGCCTTCGGCGGCAAGGGCCCGGTCCACACCGACCTCAAGATCATCAAGGGTGGCCGGCACAACGCGAAGACCTACGTCCCCGCCATGGGTGAGGGGCCGATCCAGTTCATCAGCGACGTCATGGAAGGACCTGTCGAGTAGCGTCCGGCGCGCCTACCGGCGAGTCCCCCACGACCGTGTCCCCCACCGCCGGGTCCCGCATCACCGGGTCCCCGCCCCGGCTCCCCGGTGGCGGTCCCCCGAACGCCTTCGGCCGGTCCCCGGGCCGCCAGGGCTCCCACCCCGGGTCACCGCCGGCCGCGAAAGCCACCCACGCCCCGTGCATCTCCCGGGCGAGCGCCTTCGGGGCGTCCGGGCCCGCCAGCCAGGTGGCCTCGGGCACGTCGAGAGTGTCGAACACGAAGCCCAGCTCCAGCGCGTGGCAGGCGCCGAGCCCGGGGACGCCGGAGGGCCAGCCGAACTCGTACAGGTGGCTCGGCGCCGACCGGCGCGCCCCGGCCAGCCGCCGCAGCGGGTCGCGCAGCAGCCGGTCGGTGAGCAACTGCCCCGCGAGATCGGCCGGTCCGGCCCCGGGCAGGGCCGCGCGCAGCGCCCGTACGTCGGCCCGGTCCTTGCCGCCGCGACGCCGGGCCAGCGCCACCGCCATCGGGCCCAGCCGCTCCAGCAGCCGCATCCCGCCGGTGGGCGCGAGCCAGAGCCGGTACTCCTGGGCGGTCCATCCCATCAGCAGCGGTACGTCCCCGGAGGCGGGGTCGGGGCCGGCCAGGGCGTCGAGCGGGTCGACGGGGAGCGTGTCGGGGTCGGTGACCAGCCCGAAGGCCGGCCCGCCGAGGAGCGGGCCCGAGCGGCGCAGCACGGCGCCCTGGGCGGCGAGCAGGTCCGGCAGGGGTGTGGCGGTGAAGGCCTCGGCGGTGGCCCGTGTCCGCAGCAGCGAGGCCATCCGCCGGACCACGGCCCGGACCCGGTCGCGGGGCAGCGCCTCCGGGGCGCCGCTCTGCAGGACGGCCCGGGCGAAGAGCCCCTCGGCGCGGGGTGCGGCGAGCAGCGCGCCGACGCTGATGGCGCCGGCCGACTCGCCGAAGACGGTGACGCGGCCGGGATCTCCGCCGAAGGCCTCGATGTTGTCGCGGACCCATTCCAGCGCGGCGATCTGGTCCAGGAGGCCGCGGTTGGCGGGGGCGTCGGGGAAGAGTCCGTAGCCCAGGACGCCGAGGCGGTAGTTGAAGGAGACGAGCACGACGCCGTCGCGGGCGAAGGCCGAGCCGTCGTAGACCGGCACCGCGGCCGAGCCCCGGGTGAGCGCCCCGCCGTGGATCCACACCATGACGGGCAGTCCGGCGCCGCGGGCGGGGCTCGGCGTCCAGACGTTGACGTTCAGGCAGTCGTCCCCGGGGATCTCCGGGTCGGGCAGCAGCGCCGCGAACGCGTCCGGGTAGGGCACCTTCGGCGCGGTGGGGCCGTACGCCCCGGCATCCCGTACGCCGTCCCAGGCCGCCGGGGGCGCGGGCGCGGCGAAGCGCAGGGCGCCGACGGGCGGGGCGGCGTACGGGATGCCCCGGAAGGAGGCCGTTCCCGCGCCGTCGGTCCGGCCCTCGACCACGCCGTACCGGGTCCCGACCCGGGGCCCGCCGCCGCTGTACTCGCCGTGGCCGCCCGCCGCGCTCATCGCATGTCCTCCCGAGTCCCGTGTGCTGTGCCGGCACCGTCGCACAGCCGTCCAACGGGTGACAAGGCGTGACCGTGCCCCGGCGCGGCCCGGTTGGACCGGCATGCGAACCCTGCGTATCCACCACACCGTGCGAACCGTCCTGCGGGCCGGGTCGGTGCCCGCCGTGCTCCTGGCCGCCGCCGCACTCGCCGCCGGCCCGGCCGGGGCGGCCCCGGGACCGGACTTCCAGTACGTCGGCCAGGACGACCGGGTACACGGCCTCGTCGCCCCGCGCGGCTGCGTCGAGGCGGAGGGCGGCGGCCTCCGGGCGGTCACCAACGCGACGCGCGGCACCGCGACCCTCTACCGGGACCCGGGCTGCGCCGGCCCGGTGGTCGAGGTGCTGCGGCCCGGCGCGGTCACCCAGGTGCGGCCCTACTTCGCGTCGATCCGGTTTCCCGTCACCAGGTAGGCGCAGCGGCCGTGACCCTTGGGCCATCGCTGCGTTGTATGCCATGTCAAATGCCGCAGATTCTGTGGCGCCCCCCATATCTCACGAGGAGATCTTGATGTCGCGTATCGCGAAGGCATTCGCCATCACCGCTGTCGCCGGTAGCGCCGTGGCCGCCGGCGCGGGTCTGGCCGTCGCCGATGCCGGAGCGCACGGTGCGGCGGTCGGCTCCCCCGGTGTCCTGTCGGGCAACCTGCTCCAGGTCCCGGTGCACGTCCCGGTCAACGTCTGCGGTAACACCGTCAACGTGATCGCCCTGCTGAACCCGGCGTTCGGCAACACCTGCGTCAACGCCTCCGGTGGCGGCGCCGAGCACCACACCGAGGGCTACGGCGGCTGATCCGCCGTACGAGTGAAGGGCCCCCGCCGTACGGCGGGGGCC